>JAQUAE010000030.1 GCA_028687395.1 Anaerolineales bacterium
GCCCGCAGGCCTGGCGCTGGGTGGATTTCCTGGCCCGCGCCGGTTGCCGGATTTGGCAGACGCTGCCTCTAGGCCCCACAGGCTTCGGCGACTCGCCGTACCAGTGTCTTTCCTCCTTCGCGGGCAATCCGCTCCTGATCAGCCCCGAAGCCCTGTACCAGGATGGCTTGTTAAGCGAAGCCGACCTGACCGCGGCGCCGGCATTCCCTGACGAGGGCGTGGACTATGGAGCGGTCATCTCGTGGAAGCCAGCGCTGCTCAAGCTGGCTCACCAGCGCTTCACCTCCGCAGGGTCTTCCGAGCTCAGCCAGGCATTCGCCAGCTTCCGGGAGGAGCATACCGCCTGGCTGGACGACTACGCCTTGTTCATGGCATTGAAGGAAGCGCATGGCGGCGCGCCCTGGGTGGAGTGGGAAGCCGGCCTGCGGCGGCGGGAGCCACAGGCCATGCGCAAGGCACGCAAGGACCAGGCCGCCGCCATCGAAGAGCAGGCGTTCGCCCAATTCCTGTTCGAGCGCCAGTGGCAAAAGCTGCGCGCTCGCGCCCGGGAGGCGGGGATGACGCTAATCGGCGACCTGCCCATCTTCGTCGCCCAGGATAGCTGCGACGTGTGGGCGCACCCGGAATTGTTCCACCTGGAGGCGAACGGCAAACCGAGCGTCGTGTCTGGCGTCCCGCCGGACTATTTCTCCCCTACCGGTCAGTTATGGGGCAACCCGCTCTACCGGTGGGAGACGCACGCCAGGGATGGCTACCGCTGGTGGGCGCAGCGCATCCAGGCGGCGCTGCGCTGGGTAGACCTGGTGCGGCTGGACCACTTCCGGGGCTTCGCCGCCTGCTGGGAGGTGCCGGCGAGCGCGCCGACGGCGGAACACGGGCGTTGGGTAAACGGGCCGGGTAAGCGCTTTTTCCAGGCAATGCAGACCGCGCTGGGCTGCCTGCCACTCATCGCCGAGGACCTGGGCGTCATCACCCCCGACGTAGTCGCCATGCGCGAAGCCTTCCGCCTGCCTGGGATGCGCGTGCTCCAATTTGGTTTTTCCGGAGACCCCCACGACCCCTTCCTGCCGCACAATTACCCGGATTTGTGCGTGGCTTACACTGGCACGCACGACAACGACACGGCGCGCGGTTGGTACGGGCGCGTCGCGGAAGCCGAGCGCTCGTTCTACCGCCGCTACCTGAACCGGGAGGGGAGCGAGGTTGCCTGGGATATGCTGCGCGCCGTGTGGGCTTCGGTGGCCGTCTACGCTATTGCCCCAATGCAAGACGTACTCAACCTGGATAACTCAGCGCGCATGAACTATCCAGGCAACCCCAGCGGCAATTGGCGCTGGCGCATGCGGGAAGAGGCTATGAACGAGGCGTTGTGCGAGAAGCTCAGGGAGCTAAATTTCCTCTACGGCCGGCTGCCGCCCCCGCCGAGCCCAAGCGAACGCTAACGGCGTAACTCCTTCAGGTTCTCCCAGATGATGAAACAGCCAGCCAGGAGCACGCCGGCGACCACGATCTGCCAGAAAAACTCATAGATCAACACCAGGGCGGCAAGGACTGCCATGGTCACCGTCAAGCCGTGAATCAGGCGGACGATCCGCCCGCGAAAGGTGGCTTCGAAGAGAATCAACGCTCCGACCAGGCTGGCCAAACCAATGAGTAAATAATCGCGGGCGAAGAGCACCAGGAGGATCACCCCGATCATCAATCCCCCGATGCTCACCGCGCTGAGAAACTCGACGAAGACATTGAACCGCCATTCGCTCTCCAGCGATGGCTGGTGCGGGCGGCGGATATGCCCGCGCAGGGAAAAAACCTCGCCGCACTGCAAGCCCTCTAAATAGCTCTGGCAGGCAGCCAGCTTGTCGCGTTCGCGAGTGTACTGGCGCTTCAATCCGGCCACCTGGCTGGAGAGCGCAGCCAGCGCTTTGCTGCTCTCTGCGGCGAGGCGCGCCAGGTGCGGCCCGCCTTGCAGGGCGGCCGTCTCCAGACCCAGGCGAGCCAGGCAATCGCTTTTCTCCTCGATTTGCGCTTCGAGCGACTGCATTTCGCTGCGGATAGCCTCCATCTGCGCCACAAGGAGCTGGGCGCTGCGGCTGCGGGGAGGTACCTTATCCAGGCCGCACCAGCTCAATGGGTCGTACCAGCTCCGGCGCACGGTGCCATCCCGATTGTACATGGGGCCTGCTGGAGCGTTCTCCCCGGCGACGGGGTCCTCGGCATACAGCCCCCACAGGCCGCGAAAACCAGAAATCCAGGGGGTGGTTTCGTCCACCAGGCAGGCGTCCCACTCCGCCTGGCTGCCCGGACCGATCGCCCGGCCATCCCCGCGGGCATAATCAACGAAGGGAATGCGAAAGACGTTGAACGCCATGGAGGTCGCCTTGGCCCCGGTCTGGCGCAGGGAGTTCACCCAGACCGCCTGCAACCTGTCCACCAGGCGCACCAGCGGGGAGAGGATGGGCAGTTCCAGCTCGGAGAGGTACTCGCCGCGTTGAAAGTAACTGGCGTGGCTACCCGCGCCCACGTACACCACCGGGTGGTCGCCAACCTTTTCCACCTCAGGGTCATCCCAATAGCGGCGCAGATCGTCTCCGGAGAATTCGTGCGAGGCGTAAGCCACCCATTCCGCCCTCAAACGTTGCGGGTCGAAGGAGGCTGCACCCTCGGCTGGTTCCAAACCATCGCCTTCCTGGGAGCAGTACACGGCGAGCATCTCCCAATCCGCCTCGTGGTCGTTAGCCCCGTGGAAACCGGAGCGCCAGTTATTGAAGGGATAGAAGAACCAGTATTGCAACACCACCCAGCCGCCTTGCTGCACCACCCTGCCGTAGTAGGAGTAACGTTCCTCCTCCTGCTGAGCGGCCTGGTAGGCTAGCGCTGCGGCAGTCGCCGTGTCTCCCGGGACGCGGCCGCGCCACAGCAGGGTGAGCGAGAACAGCGCGTCCAGGAAGCGCGAGCCGAAGCCCACCCGCGCCAGGCGGCCGCGACCGGGGTGAAAAGTCTCGTCTTCACCTCGCTCGGTGAGCGACTTCACCGCCTGTTTGAGCGAATAACGAGCCAGGTCGACCAGGTCCAGCGGCTCGATATATTTCAAGTAGACCACTGTGCCGGGGGTCTCGCCTCGCGAGGCTGTCAACGTCGGCAGGTCGAGCTTGCCCTGCGAGACGAGCGCCTCCGGCAACTCCCCGGGGCGCTTCACCCACAGGCTGCACTGGCGCAGGTACCGCTCCACATCCATGGGGAAGAAGCGCTCGCCGCGCGTGGCGCGCAGCACCGGTTCGAAGCGACGCAAGGCAGCCAACCGGCTTTCAGGGTTCACCGCTCGCCTCGGCTTTGCGGCTGATAAGCCTCGCGGACTTCCCCCTGGTTCAGGTAGAGCACCAGGATCACGCCCACCAGCAAGCCAACGTAATTCGCTCGCCCGAGCGCGTAGGCAATCAGTCCGGTAAAGAGCCCCAGGCCTTGCAGGGTCATGGACACCAGCCAGGCCCAACGTAACCGCGCCAGCATGGCAAAAGCGACCAACAGGGTAAAGCTGGCCAGGATGACCACCACGAGGGCCGAGGAGAGTCGTTCGAACATCGGGAATGGGATGAAGCGCAGCCCGCCGGATTTGATCACGTGCGTCCAGCCGCCCTGAACCAGCAGGTACAGACCGTAACCCAGCAAGCCCAGGCTTTGCAGGATTTGCAGCAGCGCGGCAATGGTGGCGCTGCGCGGCAGGGTTCGCCGAGCAGGCAAGTTCCCCGGTGTCGCCTCCATATCAGCACAGCCCTTTCTATTGGCGGTTCAACAACCGGTCGACCGCCAGAGTCAGGTCGGCCAGAGAGTTGACCTGCAAGATATCGTCGCATTCGAGGGCATAGCGATGCATGTCGCTATCACCCGTCCCCCACAGGGCCGGCGCCTCGGGGTTGATCCAGATCGCCCGCCGGCAGCGCCGCACGATCGCCCGAAACAACTCCAGGCGGGGATCATTATAATTGTTTCTCCCGTCGCTGACGATGATGAACGTGGTGCGACTGTCTGCCATTTCCAGGTGGGTATGGGTGAAATCGTCCAGCGAGGCCCCCAGGTCGGTGTTGTAATAGCCGCTGGGCATGCGTTCCAGAACGCGGGCCACGGCTGCACTCACCTCCCGCCCGCTTAAATCGGGGGAGATATATTCCAGGTGGTCGATGAAGGCAAAGGCAAAGGTCTTGTGCACCAGGTCCTGTAAGGCGTACAGCAAGCTGAGCATCAACTCGGAGCAGAAGCGCATCGAGGTGCTCACGTCGCACAGCACCACCAGGCGGGGTTTGAGCGCCCGCTGGCGGTGCTTGATCTGCATCGGCACGCCACCGTGCTTCAGGTTGGCGCGCAAGGTGGCCTTGGCGTCCAACTGGCCACTCTTGGCCTTCTTCTGGCGCAAGGCCACGCGGGTGCGCAAGATGGCCGCTAACCGCCTGACTTCCCCGCGCAGTCGTTCCATATCCCGCTCGGAGAGGGCGCCGAAATGGCGGTTGAGCAGGTCGGCGGCGCTCTCCTGGGGAGGGCGGTGAGCGGTGTTTTGGGCGATGCGCTGGCCGGTGAACTGGCGCACCTGCTCCTCCAGGGCACGCTGGTTGGCCTGAAGCAGATTGCGCACCTGGTCGAGGCGCTGGCGGTTCATGCCCAGCTCAGCCAGGAGCGCCGCCAGCTCAGCCATCGCCCGGCGCACCTCGCTGAAGCGCAGGGCTTTGAGCATGCGCTGCGTCATCCACTCCCGGTACCGCCAGTCGTCAGCCTGATTGAGCCCCACCAGGCGCGCAAGGCGCTCGAGCTCCTCGGCAGACAGGCGCTCGCCCTGCAGCAGCCTCTCGAGAGTCTGGCGCAGGCGCTCGCTGAACTGGCGTAAAGCCTGAGCCAGGATCTCAGCCTCCTCGGGCGACATTTCGTCGCCCAAAGGCAGCATGGGCGGTTGCCCGGCAGCGCCAAAGAACAAGGGGAACAGCTCGTCGAAAACCGGCAGCCCCTCCTGGTCTTTCACCAGGGTGGCGCGCAGGCTGAGGCGGAAGCTGTTGCGGTCGCTCACGCCCATGCGCTCGACCGCCTGGAAAGCATCTTCGGTCTCGGCCAGGCTGATGCGCAGACCAGCCGAGCGCAGGGCGGAGATGAACTGGACGATGCGTTCTTCCATGGGAATGGGGTGGCGCCAACCGGCAGGGAGTGTGGGGCGCTCCTGCGCGCCTCAGTTCTTGGACAGGGAAAGGGGCGGTTCGTCCTCCCGGCCGGAAGGAACACCCGAGGAGGGGCGTTGCAACCAGCTCTTTACCCTTTGCAGGTCGCTCTCGTGTTTGAGCAGGACGCTGAGGGTGTTCTCCAATGTCACCTGGTCGAGCCGGCTGGCGTTGAGGGCGACCAGCGCCCTGGCCCAATCCAGCGTCTCGCTGATGCTGGGCGATTTGCGCAGGTCGAGCTTGCGCAGACGGTGCACCAGCTCGACCGCCTGGCGAGCCAGCTTTGCCCCCAGGTCGGGAGCCTTCAGGCGCACGATGGACAGCTCCTGCTCCACCGTGGGGTAATCGATGAACAGGTACAGGCAGCGCCGCTTGAGGGCTTCGCTCAGCTCGCGGGTGTTGTTGCTGGTGAGCACCACCAGCGGCTGGTGCAAGGCTTTCAAAGTGCCCAATTCGGGGACGCTGACCTGAAAATCGCTGAGCACTTCCAATAGAAAAGCTTCGAATTCTGCGTCGGCGCGGTCAATCTCGTCGATCAATAAGACAACCGGTTGCTCGTTGAGAATAGCTCTGAGCAAGGGCCGCTTGAGCAGAAAGCGCATGGAGAAGAACACGTCCTCCTCCTGGGCCAGCCGGTCGGCAGCCTCCCCCAGGCTGGTTGTGTCGGAGAGAGTGCTCTGCAGCTTATCGCGCAGCAACTGGGTGTAGAGCAACTGCTTGGCGTATTCCCACTCGTAGAGAGCCTTGGTCTCGTCCAGCCCCTCATAGCACTGCAGGCGGATCAATTCCCTGCTGCTGGCGCCAGCCAGCGCCTTGGCCAGCTCGGTCTTGCCCACCCCGGCGGGTCCTTCGGCCAGCAAGGGCTTACCCAGTTGCTGGCTGAGGAAGAGGATGGTGGCGATCTCGTCCCCAGCGATGTAGAGCTGCCCTTTAAGCGCCTCCTGCAGCGCCTGAGGCGAGCGAAAATGGTTGGAAGCGGTCATTCAGATTTCGTTTTTTCCTGACCAGCCTCACGCTCCCAATCCGGGGCGGCGCGTTGCAACTCCTGGAGTGAAATGCGATTCGCCCGCCGGCAGTGCGGGCAATAGCTGTTGTAGTGGCTCATTTCCTGCTCGAGCAGGGTATGAATGGCCTCGTAGACGATCTCTTTGGCAATGGCAAAGGGTTTGTGGCAATGGTAACAACGGATTTGCATTGTCAAGGTCTCCTTATACGCCACGACGAACGCGACGGTCGTCGCCAGGCGCATCTAATCCGGTTTATTTGACGCTCCCCACCAGCGATAGTATACAACATTTGTCCAATTCAGGACAGTGGAAACCAAAGCGATTATAATTGCCGGGATGGCCCCCTTCTACACCCGCAATGGCGACGATGGCACCACCGGTTTGCTCGGCGAGGGCCGCGTGCCAAAATACCACCCACGACCCGAAACGCTGGGCACCCTTGACGAGGCCAGCGCGGCGATAGGGATGGCCAGGGCGCTCTGTCTCTCACCGGGCACGCCAGACCTGCTGGTCGAGGTGCAGCGCGACCTGTACCAGGTGATGGCGGAGATCGCCGCCACCCCAGAAAACGCGGCGAAGTTCCGCAGCCTAGACGCCGACCGCGTGCGCTGGTTGGAGGAGCAGATCGATAGGGTCACCCGCCAGGCGCCACCCCCGCGTGAGTTCATCATTCCCGGAGATTCGCAGGGCGGGGCGTTCATGGCTCACGCCCGCAGCGTCGTGCGCCGGTCGGAGAGGCGCGTGGCGCAATTGCTGCACAACGGGGATATCGAAAACGGCGAGCTGCTGCGCTACCTCAACCGGGCCTCTTCCCTGCTGTTCGCCCTGGAAATCCTGGAAAACGCCAGCGCCGGGAGAGCCGGGATCACCCTGGCCAGGGGCGGGGAAGCACCATGACCGGTACTCTGCTGAACATTGCCACCGTCCTGGTAGGCGGACTGGCGGGCCTGTTCTTCGGCGCCAGGCTGCCCGAGCGCATCCGCCAGACCGTGGTGGCCGGATTGGGCCTGTTCACCGCGGCGATCGGCATCCAGATGTTCTTGAAGACCGAGAACGTCATCATCGTCCTGGGCAGCCTTCTGGCTGGTGGCTTGCTGGGGGAGTGGTGGCGCATCGAGGATGGGCTGCGCAACCTGGGCGCATTCCTGGAAAGGCGCTTCGCCGGGGGCGGCGAGCAAGAAGCTCAAGGCAGCCTGTTCATTCGCGGCTTCCTCACCGCATCGCTGGTGTTCTGCGTGGGACCGATGACCATCCTGGGGTCGATCCAGGACGGGCTGAACGGAGACTACAGCCTGCTGGCGATCAAGGCGGTGCTGGATGGTTTCGCCGCCCTGGCGTTTGCCTCCAGCCTGGGCGTCGGCGTGCTGTTTTCCACGCTGGTCATCCTCGGCTACCAGGGCGGCTTGAGCCTGCTGGCCGCCCAGGCGCAGGCTGCGATCACCCCGCCGATGATGAACGAGATGACCGCGGTGGGCGGCATCATGCTGGTGGGCATTGCGGTGAGCAACCTGCTGGAGATCAAGCCGATACGGGTGGGCAATTTCCTGCCCGGACTGCTGATCGCGCCGTTGATCGTCGCCCTGCTCGCCGCGCTCAATCTGGGGTAAGACGTACTCTGATCGGTTTCGCTCCATCACCTGCCAGCGAGCCGAGTGGTTATGGCTGCCAGGCGCGGTGGGTTATGACGGGCAGCCAGCCATCAGTTGGCGCCTGCGGCGGCCAGGGCGTTATCGATCGCCTGCTTAAAGGCTTCGTAAGGCTGGGCGCCTTCGATCTTAGTACCATTGATCAAGAAGGAGGGGGTGCCACCCATGCCAGCCTGAATGCCCTGGCGGATGCCCTCCTGGAGCTTATCAGCGTATTTATTGGAAGAATAGCACGAACTGAAGGCTTCCATATCTAGCGCGAGCATCTCGGCAAAGGTCATCAGGCGCTTTTCGGTGTAATCCCCGACATTCTCGCCGGTATGATTGGCGAAGAGTATATCCTTGTACTCCCAGAACTTTCCCTGGTCGCCGGCGCAGAAAGCCGCCATGGCGGCGTTTTTGGACTCCTCCCCGATGTACTGCCCGCCCGGTCCATAGGGAATGTACACGAAGTGCACCTTACCGGTAGCGATGTAGTTTTCCACAATTTGCCCCTCGGTCTCATCGGCGAAGCGCTTGCAGAAGGGGCATTGAAAATCGGAGTATTCCACGATCTTGACCGGAGCGTTGGGATCGCCCATGGCGTTGAAGTCGGCGTTCGGCCGCGACTGGGGGGTGATCTGAACCACCTCCCCCACCGGGGCGAGCGCCCGTTGGATCGTCGGAAAAGCCAGGATGGCGACGACGACCAGCGCCACCCCAGCGATGATCAAAAAGGTCGTGATGCGTTGTTGTCTCTGCTTGCGAGCGCGTTCTGATCTCAGCCTCTGGCGCTTAGATGAAGATGCTGGCTTATTTTCCATGGCGTCTCCTTAACCGTAGTAAGTGAGTCGGAATTTTCCCATGAGGCCAGGGAATTGTCCAGGGGAAATTGCCCCAAATCAGGCTGGTTCACTCACCCGCTCTACCAGCCACTGCAGCATGAATCCCAACACCTGCTCTTTCCCCGGCTCGTTATGCACTTCGTGGCCCAGGCCTTCCCACAGCTTTAACGTACACCCCCCTTTCACCAGTGCAGCAAACTCGCGCGCGCCTTGCGGATAGATCAGCCGATCGCTTGAGCCCTGTTGGATTAAAAGGGGCAAATGGAATTCCGCGGCGTGAGCGAACAGCCAATCGAGCTCGCCGATGCTCGCCCTGGCTAACGCCAGGCTGGTGCGATTGTGTACCAGTGGGTCGTTGACGTACGCCTGTACCACCGCCGGGTCGTTGCATATCGTTTGGGGATTCAGCCCCGTAGGAATGCTCATCTTGGGTAACAGGCTGCCGAGGGCTTTGATCATGAGCACCTTCATGGTTTGCTCGGTGAGGGAGGTGCGCAAGCCCGGACCGCTGACGACCACGCCGCACAAATCCGGCTTGCGGCGCAGGACGTAGCTGAGGGCTAACGTGGCGCCCAGGCTGTGCCCATACAAGAAGCGCGGCTTACCGGGAAAGCGCCGGCTGGCTTCATTCAGCATGCTCTCGATATCGTCGAGCAGCTCGTCGAGATTGGAAGCGTGCCCGCGCGGGCCGGGAGTCTTACCGTGGCCGCGCAGGTCGATGGCCAGCAGGGTAAACCCACCCTGGGTCAGGAATTCGGCGACGTGCTGGTAGCGACCGCTATGCTCGCCCAACCCATGCACCAGGCACACCACGCCGCGCGGGTCGCCATCTGGCTGCCAGATTTGGGCAAACAAGGGAGAGTGCCCGGGGCTGGCCAGTTCGAATTGTGATCGTTTCATTGAATTTACCTCAGGAACGAATGCGAAACTTGCACGCCTCTACGCCCATGGACATGCAGGCGAACTCCTCCACGTCGAATTCACGGGCGGCGGCGCGGCTCAAAGCGGCCTGAATCATACCACTCATCAACCAACAAATGGGCTCGGGGCTGGATTGGCCAAAGGTCGTGTCGCTGACGCGATCAACGTAGATCACATCCTTGAGGAAAAAGTGCACGGAATAGCTGTCTTCGCCCTGGCGCATCCAGGACGCCAGGGTTTCCAGCGCTTTGCGGCAGCGCGCGTCGGGCGGTTGTACCCGCAGGAGCAGGAAGTGCACGGCCAGGTGCCGGCCGCCTTCGTAGTACAGGCTCTGCCACACCTGCCTGCCCACGCGGTTGAGGTATCCGCGCGCCCCGTTGCCGTAATACTGGCGGATGGCCTGCTGCATGGCGGCGAATTGCGCAGCGCTCACCCGATAATCGAATTCAGTGTAGCTGCTCTGGGGGATATAGGTATCCAGGCCAGCCTTGGCCAGAGCCATGCGCAGGCAATACACCCCCATCTGGTCTTCCAGCGCCTGGAGGAAAAAGCCGAAGAAACGGGTTGGGATGAAACGATCCTGCCGTTCAGCCATCGTGGTTATTGGTCTCCCATGGGAGATGTGCGCCTGAGCTCCTGTCCCGCCTGGCTATCGCCGAGGTCGGGTTCATCCCGGTTGCCGGAACTGGTAAACCGGGTACTCTTCGCCAATCGGTTGAAAGCCAGCCCTGCGATACAGGCGCAATGAAGCCAGGTTGTCCTGCTGGGTGTTGACGGTTATACTGCGGGCGCCGCGCTGTAGAAAGCGAGACTGGAGATCGCGCACCAGGGTATAGCCAACGCCGCGGCCCTGAAAATTGGGGGAGACGGCCAGGCGCGCCAGATGCCCCCCCATGCTGGTGGCGGTGCTGATCTGGTAGCCAAGCAGGCCGGCTTCGCTTTCCGCCACGGTGGCGACGGCGGCCTGGGAGAAGGCGCGCTCCAGGCTATCCTGCGAGCTCAACCAGATGCGGTCGAAGGCCGCCTGATCGAGGCGCGCCACGCCGGGCAGGTCCTGCGCTGCCATCGGCCGCAGGCGCGCCCCGCTTACCTCGCGCATGGGGGGCAATTCCGGACCGATCCAGGAAAGCACCACCACACGGTTGGCTTCGACGAAACCCTCCGCCGCCAGCAAGCCCTGAAACCAGCCCTGAAGGGGCATGGCGCAAACAGCGGGCCACCC
>JAQUAE010000374.1 GCA_028687395.1 Anaerolineales bacterium
ACCACCGGCCCATCGGTAGTGATCTTCACCTGTTTTGTCTTGCCTCGAAGTATGGTTTGCATGTCCGTGGAGCTCCTTGTGTGCGTGAAGCAGAAATTCGTCAAGCTTGCCAATTATACCCTCCGCCTATTCTGGCTAGTCGCACGGTCCCGCCCACAGGGTGTGGCGGCTGCGTGCACGATTCCGGCTCAGACGCTTTGCGCCATACCCATCTACCCCAGGCCGACGTCCAGCAGCATCATGATGGCGAAACCCAGCATGGCACCGATGGTGGAGATATCCGTCGTCTTGCCCTGCTGCGATTCGGGAATCAGTTCCTCCACGACGACGAAGATCATCGCTCCGGCAGCGAAGGCCAGCGCGTAAGGCAGGATAGGTTGGATGGTGATCACTGCCGCGGCGCCCAATACGCCGGCCACCGGTTCGACCAATCCGGAGACCTGCCCATACCAGAAGCTCCTGAAGCGGGAGAAGCCCTCTCGCCGCAGGGGGATGGACACGGCTGCGCCTTCGGGAAAATTCTGGATGCCGATGCCTAACGCCAGGGCGATTGCGCCGGTCAACGAGACGCTGGGCAAGCCCGCGCCGATCGCCCCGAAGGTGACCCCCACCGCCAGGCCTTCGGGGATGTTGTGCAGGGTGATGGCCATGACGAGCAGCACCACCCTGCGCCAGCCAGTGGGGAGGCCTTCCGCCTGCTCCCGCTGCAAACCGAGATGCAGGTGCGGCAGCAGCCGGTCGATGCCCCATAGAAACGCGCCGCCAGCCAGGAAGCCTGTCGTGGCCGGCAGCCATGAGGGGGTTTGAGCAGCTTCGGCCATTTCGATAGCCGGCGCCAGCAGTGACCAGAAGCTGGCGGCGATCATCACCCCCGCGGCGAACCCGAGCATCCCATCCAGAATTCGGCGGTCGATGCTTTTAAATGAAAATACCGTCCCAGCCCCCAGCGCGGTGAGGAACCAGGTGAAACAGGTGGCTAAGAAGGCTTGCAGGATGGGGTTGAGATTGCTGAACCATTGGAGAGCCACTGTACCCTCCGCGTGGGATGATCCCTCGGTGGATGAACGCCCGCAGCCAGGCGCGCCCTCCTTTACCCCTCTATCTCACGGCGATTGCCATGGATGGGCGGCCTTGTGGGAACGGGTGGGATGAGAAATTCCAGGAGAGCGCGTTGGGTAAGACCAACGCGCCCGTCCTGGAGACTGCCTGCGATTAGTAGGTGATGACCCTGGGGAGCTTCTTGGCCTGCCTGATCCAATCTTCCACCTGGGATTTGACCGGCAGCCTGCGCACCAGCTTCTTGGCCTTGTTCACTTCGGCCAGCTTCTTGACCAGGTTGTCTGCCACCCTTTGAGCCAACTCTGGGATGGTGTCCACACCCGCAGCTTCGAGCAGATCCGAATACTCCGAGCCTACCCCCTTGATGCGGTACAGGTCCACGTGGTTGACCCATTGCAAGAGCAGGGATTCGCTGATGCCGGATTTCTCCGCCACGTCTTTGCGTCCTTTGGGTGTGGCGCCTTTCTTGAGCAATGCGTCGGTGGTGGCAAGTCCAGCTTTCTTGAGTTTCTGAGCGTAATGTGGTCCGATGCCTTCAACGTCGATCAGTTTTGCCATGCGAGTCTCCTTTTCTAAAACGCTGCTATCCACCTGTCCGTACATGCTGCCAATGATGATTATAATCCCCTTTGAGGCCTCACACGTGCCCGCTTAACCCTTCGGGTTTGACCAGGATGGGGACGGTGTATTCACCGGTGAAGTCTTGAGGGGTCATCTCGAGCTCCTTGATCCCCTCTTGATATTTTTCCAGGTAAGCTTCCAGTTGCGCCGCGGTTGGGGGGACGCCCACCGTAGCGACGCCTCGGAAGACAATGATATCGCCGCCTGCGCCGTCGCTGTCGAAGTGGAGAGCCACGCGCGGGTGCGCGGCGATGTTGCGCAGTTTTTGCGTTCTGGGCTCGCTGAAAATCAGGAAGGCGGCCCCATCCCACAAGAACCACACCGGCGTGGGTTGCGGGGTGCCGTCCCGCCGTACGGTGGTCAACCAGATCACGCTCTCCTCCCGCAGGCGGCGGGCGACGCGCTGGCCGAATTCCGTGGTCAAATCGATCATGCTGATACCTCACTTTTCAAGGAGAGGCGCCGCCTCGCTGCGCCAGGCCCGGCTTTGGGTTTGAAAGCCGGTTTAGCCCGCGGGTCGAGGGCCTGGCGTACGCCTTCGCCCACCAGGTTCCAGCCGATGGAAAAGAAAAGAATGGCCAGGCTGGTGGGCACGTAGGTATACCAGTAAGCGAAAGCCTGGTTGGAGGCTCCCGATATCCAATCCCGGCTGGCGGTCAACATGAGCCCCCAATCGGTGAGCATCTCGCCAGAAGTCACGCCAGTCAGGCCGACGAAGCGGAAGGCGGCGATCAGCACCACCATGGTGCCAATTTCCGACGTAGCGAGCTCGAACAATCCCCGCGTGGCGTTGGGCAGCAGGTGGCGGAAGAGCAGGCGCCCCCGGCCCGCACCGGTGGCGATGGCTGCCTGGACGTATTCCTTCTCCTTCTCCACGAGCAGGTTGCCGCGCGCCAGGCGGGCGTACTGCATCCAGCCGAACAAGACCAGCGTGGCGATGGTCAACTGGTTGCCGCGGTTGCCCAGGATGATGCCTGCCGGTGGGCCGGTCATGGTGGTGGGCTGGCTGAAGAGGGCCAGCAGCACGGC
>JAQUAE010000375.1 GCA_028687395.1 Anaerolineales bacterium
AGAAGACGTGCGCCGTCAGGATGGCGACCAGGCTGTTGACGAAGTGGATGGGGGGCTGGTCGAGGGCGAACAGGCTCATCAGCGCCAGGTTCACGAAGCCACGCGGGCCGAGCAGGGCGTTGAACGCCGCCGCCACGACCAGGGTGGGCAGGACGAACGGGATGCCCATCAGCGCCTGGAGCAAGGCTTTGCCGCGAAACTGAAAGCGCGCCAGCAGGTACGCCCCGGGCAGCCCGACCAGGAGGGTGAGCAGGGTGGATAGGGCTGCCTGCCCCAGGGTGAAGCCCGCCACGCGCCACACGTAGGGGGCGGTCAGCGCCTCCGCCACTACCGCCAGCGGGCTGCCCTGGCTGCGCTCCAGGCTCAACGCCAGGATGCTACCCAGCGGGTAGAAGTAGAAGGCCGCCAGGAAGCCGAGTGGCGCCAGCCAGAGCAGGAGCGGTTTCAAGCTTCGCGCCATGATCGCAGAGTAAGCCTCAGCGTGCCGGTTCAGCGCAGCACGGTCTCCGTCCAGGCGCGTATCCAGGCCTCACGGTTGGCGCTGATCAGTTCCGGGCTGACTTGAGAGGTCTCCTCCGGGATGGTGTAGAAGCGTGAGAACTGCTCGGGCAGTCCGGCGGAAGGATTCACCGGGAAGACGAACATCTGCAAGGGCAGGTCCTCCTGGAAGGCGGGCGAGAGCATGAAGTCCACCCATGCATCCGCCAGATCGCGGTTAGCAGTCCCCTTCAAGATGCCGACGAACTCGATCTGGCGGAAACAGCTCCCGCCGGCGGTGATCACCGCGCTTGGCGCTTCGTCCAGCGGCGTCTCGGCGAAGATCACCTCCGCAGGCGGGCTGGAGCCGTAGGATATTACCACCGGGTGAGCGCCGCCGTGCAGGCTGAATTCGGTGTAGTAGGCGGTCTCCCAGTCGTTGACTACCAGGACCTGGTTGGCCACCAGCCCCTCCCAGTATTCCAGGTACCCTGCCTCGCCGAAGTGACCGAGCGTCGCCAGCAGGAAGGCCAGGCCCGGGGAGGAAGTGGCCGGATTCTCGACCACGAGCATGCCCTTGTATTCGGGTTTGAGCAGGTCTTCCAGGTTTTGTGGCGGCGGCAGGCTGCGCTGCTCGAAGTATGCCTTGTCGTAGTTGGGGCACACGTCGCCATAGTCCACCGGCAGAGCGCGGCGCTTGGCGTCCAGCAGGAAGGCTTCAGGGACCCCGGCGAGGGCGGGGGAATCGTAGGGGTCGAAGATGTCCTCGTCGAGCGCCCGGCTGAGGAAGGTGTTATCCACGCCGTAAAAGACGTCCGCCAGCGGGTTACCCTTCGAGAGGATGGCTTTGTTCAAAGCGGCGCCGGTGTCGCCGGCTTTGAGGAATTGCACACGGGCGTTGTGCGCCGATTCGAATTGCGCCACCACGCTTTCAGACGCGGTGAAGGAATCGTGCGTCATCACTGTCAGGCCGCGTGGCTCGGCGGCGGGTGGGGTGGGCGAGGCGGCAGGAGCAGGTACGGCCTGGGCGCAACCGGCGAGGATCAAGGCGACCAGCCCCAGGCAAATGGAAGAACGGAGCATCATACAATACCTCCTTGGGGTTCGTAGATCAAACCGGAGCGGCGTTGTGGATCACGATGCACATAAGCAGGCCCTCTTTGAGCGAAACGGTGGCCGGCGAGGCGAGCAAGGTGTTGCTGATCCCGCGGCTGGAGGCAAAAGCCAGGCGTTCGTCGCGCAGGGGGTATTCCAATCCGTGGGTGGTGATGCCACTGGCGTCGCCGCCCAGGGGGATGAGCGAAACGGTATCCCCAACGGCGCCGTGGATTTCCAGGGTACTCCCCTGAACTTCCAGGGGAGTACCCTGGGGATCGCCGCGCAGCAGGTGCATCTCCTGTGGCCCATCCTGCAGGTGCAGGCGTACGCCATCCAGGTCGGCGGCGGCAGGCAGGAGCAGGTTGGCAAGGGTTTGGTCCCAGCGCGCCCCCAGCCCGGCCAGCACCAGGATGTCTGTGGCGCCCAGGGATTTGGCGTGGCGCACCGCCAGCTCCAGGTCGGTGGAGTCCTTGCGGGCGGGGTGGCGGATGATGCGCACCGCTGCCCGGCGCATGGCGGAGACCTGACCTTCATCCAACGAGTCGAAATCGCCGATCAGGATGGAGGGGGTCAACCCCAGGTGTTGGCAGTGACGCAGCCCGCCATCGGCTGCGATGAGCAGGTCATCCGGGCGGATGGCCTGGCGCGCAGCCTCGGGGTGGGACAGGAGACCGTTAGCAAAGATGACGGCACGCAAAAGAAGACCCTCTTCTGCAGCCGGAGGAGGGGTCAACGTCAGGCGCGCTCTCCCTCCGCCGGCATTATCCGGATCAGGTTCGCGGGTCAAGGGCTTGCGGCCCTTATCTCAGCCTGGCAACACCAAGCTCCCCGTGCGAAGAGTATTGGCTTATCGACGTTCAGTATAAGGCAGTTGCGCTGGAATTGTCAAGGATGCGCGCCCCATAATGTTTATTCCGCCGGGTGCAGGTCGAAGCTGAAGGCGCAGGCTGGATCGCCAGCGGCCAGGCAGGTCGTCTCCGCCACCTGGATGGACTTCCCGCCGCTCAGCCAGTACAGCCCTTCTTGCAGGAAACCGACCAGCAGGTGGCAGCTCGGTTCGGAGGCGTGACGTTGCCAGCACGCCGGGCAGCGTTCCAGGCGCCAGGTGAAACCATCGCC
>JAQUAE010000376.1 GCA_028687395.1 Anaerolineales bacterium
CCCCGACCATCAACAGCGCCATCACCGAGGGCAATGGTGTGATCACCGGGAATTTCACCCTCGAATCTGCCAACGCTCTGGCAATTCAGTTGCGTTACGGCTCGCTGCCCATCCCGTTGAAAATCGTCGAGACCCGCACCGTCGGTCCGACCCTCGGCCAAGACTCGCTCAACAGGAGCCTGCTCGCCGGGGCTATCGGCTTCTCGATCGTCTTCTTGTTTATGGCGTTGTATTATCGCCTGCCGGGGCTCATCGCCGACGTCGCCATCATCATCTATGCCCTGCTGGCATATGCCCTCTTCCGCTATATCCCCGTCACCCTGACGCTACCGGGCGTGGCTGGCTTTCTGTTGAGCACCGGGTCCGCCCTGGACGCGAACATCCTGATCTTCGAACGCCTGAAGGAAGAGCTGCGCGCTGGCAGGAAATTGGGGCAGGCAATCGACCTGGGATGGCAACGCGCCTGGCCGTCCATCCGTGATTCGAACGTCTCGACCATCATCACCTGTGCCATCCTGTTCTGGTTCGGCAGCACCTTTGGAGCAACGATCGTCAAGGGCTTCTCGTTGACGCTGGTCCTGGGCGTGGGGGTCAGCCTCTTTACCGCCATCGTGGTGACCCGCACGCTGCTTGGCCTGGTATTGAACTATTTCCAGCCCAAAAATCTCAACCGCTGGTTTGGTATCTAAGGATAAAAGCCATGATCGACATACTTGGAAAGCGCTACTATTTTTTTGCCCTCTCGCTGCTGGTGATTGTGCCTGGCTTGATCGTCATGGCGATCTGGAAGCTCCCCCTGGCGATCGATTTCACAGGCGGCAGCCTGCTCGAGGTGAGCTTCGAAGGCAATCGCTTGCCCCAACCGGCGGATGTGGTCTTGCTTTATAACACCCTGGGTGTGGAGGACGTGCAGGTGCAAACTACCGGACAGGAGACGATCGTCGCCAAGTCCAGTTTCCTGGATGATGACACGCGCGGCAAAATTGTCACCGAGATGGAGCAGGCCTTCGGTACCAAAGTCACCGTGCTGCGCTTCGAAAGCGTCGGCCCAACGGTGGGTAAGGAAGTTACCCTGCGGGCGGGTCTCGCCGTGGCCATCGCCGCGCTGGGTGTGATCCTGTACATCACCTTCGCCTTCCGTGGGGTGCAGCACGCCTTTCGCTATGGCCTGTGCGCCATCATCGCCATGGTGCACGACGTGGCCGTGGTGGTCAGCCTTTCAGCCATCGGCGGTCTCCTGTGGGGCTGGCAGGTCGATTCGCTCTTCCTGACCGCGTTGTTGACCGTGATCGGCTTCTCAGTGCAGGATAAGATCGTGGTTTTCGACCGCGTGCGGGAGAACAGCAACCTGTTACGCCGCCTGTCCTTCGAGAAGCTGGTCAACCATTCCATCATCCAGACCCTGCAGCGCTCGATCAACACCCAGCTTATGACCGTGGAGTTCATGCTCCTGGCGCTGGCGCTGTTCGGTGGCGTGACATTGCGCGAGTTTGCGGTGATTCTGTTGGTGGGTTTGTTCAGCGGCACGTATTCGTCGATCTTCATCGCCGCGCCCATCCTGGTGGCCTGGGAGAACCGGGAGTGGCGCAACTGGTTCGGGCGAGGACCGCGCCAGGCTGCGGCTTAGGTGAAAAACAGCAGGTAAACGATTCCCAGCACCAGGAACGGCCCGTAGGGTATGGCCAGGCTGGCGCTGTAACGGCCTTTGAACAGCATAATGACCAGATAGATCAGACTGGCCAGGCCAGCGGAAAGAATCGCGGCGGTCAATCCCGCGATCACCGCTGGCCAGCCCAATATCAAGCCCATGATTCCGCTCAAGTTGACATCCCCAAAGCCCAAGCCTTCTTCAGGCGCGCCCTCAACGTTACGGTAGCGCAGGCGCACAACCCAGATGCCAAGGTAATACAGGAGCAGCATGATGGCAAAGCCCACCACGCCGCCGAGCAGCGTCCTGGGCACCCCGTGCAGGATACCCCCAAGTGCCGCGCCGCCCACCGCGCCCACCAGGCTCATCTGATGAAGAATGACGCGATGCTCGATGTCGATGACAGTGACCACGCCGAGATAGGCGAGCAGGAGCCAGCCCGCCAGAAAACTGACGTGGTTACCGGGCGCCAACCATGTTAGGATTGCAGCGGCAATGTAGCCTGCCTCGACGAGCCAGGCGCGCAACCCCCGGCCGTTTCCGCAGGCGGAACACCTCTTGGGAAAGGCAAGGTAGCCAAGGTTGATTTGAGGTCGGCCACAGCGCCGGCAGATCGGTTGGGAGAAACGCCGGGTCTGGGGGAGCGCGTCGCTCAGGTAATTGACCAGGGCGCCGGTTGCCCAACCCAGGACGGCCAGTGGTATGAATGCGAGCATAGGTGTATTATAGCCAGAACTGGCGTTGCAGTGCACGTTCTCAGCCAGGTAGCCTCACAATCGGGAGGCAGACATGCAAAAGTTCATCATCAACGGTGGCAACCCTCTGCGGGGTGAAGTCACCCCTTCCGGGAACAAGAATTCGGCCTTGCCCATCCTGGCCGCTTGCACCCTGACCAGCGAACCGGTTATCCTACACAACGTACCGGACATCAAGGACGTGCAGGCCATGCGTGCCTTGCTCTCCAGCCTGGGGGTCAAGATCGAGACACTCGGCGAACACTCCCTGCGCCTGCAAGCCAGCGACGTCTACCCCGGCCGGTT
>JAQUAE010000377.1 GCA_028687395.1 Anaerolineales bacterium
GCCTGTGCGCAAGGTGTTGGTGGATGAAGCCGCCGACATCAGCAAGGAAATCTACCTGGGCATCACCAACGACCGCTCCACGCGCCGGCCGGTACTCATGGCCTCCGCGGCGGGTGGGGTGGAGATCGAGGAGGTCGCCCGCCAGACGCCGGAGAAGATCATCAAGGTGTGGATCGACCCCTTATTGGGGTTGAGGGACTACCAATCCCGCGATATCGCCATCGGCATCGATCTGCCGCGCGAACATTGGGGGGCATTTGCCGGCATCGCCCTGGGCTTGTGGAAAGCGTACGTCGATTGCGACGCCACCCTGGCGGAGATCAACCCGCTGATCATCACCGGAGATGGCCGCCTGCTGGCATTGGACGGCAAAATGGTGCTGGACGACAACGCTTTGTTCCGCCATCCCGACCTGACGGAGATGCGCGACCTGGACGCAGAAGACCCCAGCGAGATCGAGGCGCACAAATATGGGCTCTCCTACATCAAGCTGGAGGGCAATATCGGCTGCATGGTTAACGGTGCCGGGCTGGCCATGACCACCATGGACCTGATCAAGCTCTCTGGCGGGGAGCCGGCTAACTTCCTGGACATCGGCGGTGGCGCAAGTGCAGAGAAAGTGGCTGCAGCCTTGCGTATCATCCTTGCCGACCCCAAGGTAAAAACCGTGTTATTGAACGTCTTTGGGGGCATCACTCGCTGCGATGAAGTCGCCCGAGGCATCCTGGCCGCTCTCAAGGAAATCCAGACCGTGGTTCCCATCGTAATTCGTCTGGTAGGCACGAACGCCGAAGAAGGGCGCAGAATCCTGGCCGAGGCCAAGATGATCACCGCCGACACGCTGCTCGAAGCAGCCCAAAAATCAGTTGCCCTGGCTCGGGGAGGTTGAAGCGATGAGCATTCTCGTAGACCATAAGACGCGCCTGCTGGTGCAGGGCATCACCGGAAACGAGGGCTTGTTCCACACGCGCAGCATGCTGGAGTACGGCACGAACGTGGTCGCTGGCGTGCGCCCGGGGAAGGGTGGCGAATGGGTGCTGGATGGGAAAATCCCCGTCTTCGACACCGCCCGAGTAGCCGTCGAAGCCACTGGAGCCAACACCGGCATCATCTTCGTTCCCGCCCGGTTCGCCACTGACGCCATCTACGAAGAAGCCGATGCTGGCATCCAGCTCATCGTCTGCATCACCGAAGGTATCCCGGTGCAGGACATGATGCGCGTGCGCCATTACCTGGATCAAAAGAGCGTCCGCCTGGTAGGTCCGAACTGTCCCGGATTGCTCACCCCAGGTGAAGCCAAGGTGGGCATCATCCCGGGTGATATTGCCATACCCGGCACCACGGGGGTGGTTTCCCGCTCCGGCACGCTAACCTACGAGGTCTTGTATGCCCTGAAGAAGCACAACATGGGGGTGAGCACCTGCGTCGGCATCGGGGGTGACCCCATCAACGGCACGGATTTCATCGACGCACTGGGGATGTTCGAGGAAGACCCCAACACCGAGAACATTGTCCTGATCGGCGAGATCGGCGGCGCCGACGAGGAGCGGGCGGCTGAGTACATCTCCGACCACCTGACCAAGCCGGTGGTGGGCTTCATCGCCGGCCAGACCGCCCCGCCCGGCAAGCGCATGGGGCATGCCGGCGCCATCGTCGAGGGCGGCTCAGGCCTGGCGGCAGATAAGGTCAAAGCCCTGGAAGCTGTGGGGGTGAAAGTAGCCCGCCACCCGGAGGAAATTCCCTCCCTGTTAATGTAAGCAAAAGTCCGCTCGCGGCGCGAGCGGACTTTTTCGATCGTGGAAAGAATCAGGACATGTGTTCGCTGACGTACTTGACCGCCTCACCTACTGTGGTGATTTTCTGGGCGTCTTCGTCCGAGATTTCCCCGCCGAATTTGTCTTCAAAAGCCATGATAAGCTCTACCAGGTCTAATGAGTCCGCCTCTAAGTCCTCGCGAAAGCGAGCGTCGGGGGTGATCTTGGCTTCGTCCACGCCAAGCAGTTCCACAATAATTCCTTTTATGATCTCGTAGGTATCTTCCATTGCGTACAGTCCTCCTTGCGTTTAATCTGACCAATTGTATACTCGCCAACGATTCTGTCAAGCCTGTCTTTCGTTGACAGGCAAGATTCTCGCTGGTAATATTTCTTCACCGTCAGGAACACCCATTCATGAAAAAAGTTACGCCGATCAGCCAACGCAAATCCGATCACATCCGCATCAACCTGCAGGAGGATGTGAAGTCGGGGTTATCCAATGGGCTAGAACGCTTGCGTTTCACCCACCAGGCGCTGCCCGAACTCGACCTGGAAGCGGTCGACCTGCGCTCCACCATCTTCGGAAAGAAGCTGGCGGCACCTATCCTGATCTCCTCCATGACCGGCGGCACCCCGGAAGCGGCGCAAATCAATGCCACACTGGCCAGCGCGGCGCAACAAGCCGGTGTCGCCATCGGTTTGGGCTCACAACGTGCCGCCATCGATAACCCCGATCTGGCTTACACCTTCCAGGTGCGCAGGGTTGCCCCCGATGTGCTCCTCTTCGCCAACCTGGGCGCCATCCAGTTGAACTACGGTTACACGGTGGCCGAATGCCAGCGCGCCGTCGACATGATAGAAGCCGACGCCTTGATCCTGCACCTGAATCCCTTGCAAGAAGCCCTGCAACCGGAAGGGGATACACGCTTT
>JAQUAE010000378.1 GCA_028687395.1 Anaerolineales bacterium
CACCCGCGGCGAAGGGGTAGCGCCTCGCGATACACTCAACGATGGAGCCTGACATGCAGAAAGCAGAATATCTGGAGCTTTATCATCAGATGGTGTTGATCCGCCTGGTGGAGGAGAAGGCCGCCCAGCTCTACCAGCAGGACAAGATTGGGGGTTTCCTGCACCTGTATATCGGCCAGGAGGCGGTGAGCACTGGTTTGATTTCCGCCCGCCAGCCGCAGGACCGCATCATCACGGCGTACCGCGACCACGGCGTGGCGATCAACTGTGGCATTTCCGCCAAGGAGGTGCTGGCCGAACTGCTCGGCAAGGCAACTGGCTGCTCGGGGGGCAAGGGCGGCTCGATGCACATGGCCGACGTGGAGAAGAACTTCTGGGGCGGGCACGCCATCGTCGGCGCCCACCTGCCCATTGCTGCTGGTCTGGCCTTGGGCGACACTTACCAGAAGAAGGATGCCATTACCGTGTGCATGTTTGGCGATGGCGCCACCAACATTGGTTTCTTTCACGAGGCGCTCAACCTGTCCAAGGTGTGGAAGCTCCCCGTGCTATGGGTGTGCGAGAACAACCAGTATGGCATGGGCACCGCCGTCGAGCGCGCTTCGGCGGTATCGGAGATCCGTCAAAAAGCGCTGGGTTACGATATGCTCAACAGCCGCGTGGATGGCATGGACCTGATGGCTGTGCGCCAGGCAGCGCAGGAAGCCATGGCTCACGTGCGCAGTGGGCAAGGTCCCTACTTGCTAGAGGCGATCACTTACCGCTATCGCGGCCATTCCATGGGCGACCCAGAGCGTTACCGCAAGGCGGACGAGGTGCGCCGCTGGCAGGAGAATGACCCCATCGGCATCTATCGTGCCTACCTGACCAAGAAACGCCTGGCGACCAAGGCTGAGCTGGACCGGCTGGATAAGCAGGTCGGGGCCGAGGTGCTGGAGGCGACGCAGTTCGCCGAGGCCAGCCCCGAACCGGCTCCCGAAGCGCTTTATGAGCACATTTACGCCGACAATTGACGGGGACTACGGGCATGGCAAGAATCACGATGCGTGAAGCAATATCCAAGGCGCTGTGGGAGGAGATGGAGCGCGACCCCAACGTGTTCATCCTGGGCGAGGAAGTGGGCGTGTGGGGCGGCTCATATGCCATCACCAAGGGCTTCTTCGACCATTTCGGCGAGGAGCGGGTGCGCGACACGCCCATCGCCGAGGCGGCCATCGTCGGCGCGGCTATCGGCGCGGCGCTCACCGGCTTGCGCCCGGTGGCGGAGCTGATGACGATCAACTTCGCCTTCGCCGCCATGGACCACATCGTCAACGAAGCCGCCAAGCTGCACTACATGTTCAACGGGCAGTTCGTCCTGCCGTTGGTTATCCGTACGGTGAGCGGTGGTGGGCGCCAGTTGGGCGCCACCCATTCGCAGACACCGGACGCCATCTTCGCCCACTTCCCCGGCTTGAAGGTGGTCTCCCCTGGCACACCGGAGGACGCCAAGGGCCTGCTCAAGTCGGCCATCCGCTCGCAAGACCCGGTGCTCTTCATCGAACACGCCACGCTGTACCAGGTGCGCGGCGAGGTGCCTGAAGGCGATTACCTGACGCCCATTGGCAAATCCAAGGTGCAGCGCCCCGGCCGGGACGTAACCATTGTTACCTACAGCAAGATGCTGGAGGTCTCCACGCGCGCCGCTGAGCAACTCGCCCAGGAAGGGATCGAGGCAGAGATCGTCGACCTGCGCTCGCTGCGCCCGTTGGATATGAGCCCCGTCCTGGCTTCCTTCAAGAAGACCAACCGGGCGGTAATCGTGGAAGAGGGCTGGGGCTCGTTTGGCGTAGGGTCGGAGGTTGCTGCGCGCATCTACGAGCAGGCTTTCGATTACGTGGACGCCCCTATCCGGCGCGTCGCTCAAAAGGAAGTCCCCCTGCCTTACAACCGGGCGCTGGAACAGAGCGCCCTGCCCCAGGTGGAGGACGTGATTGCGGCGGTCAAGGAGGTGCTCTAATGGCTGAGATCGTCACCATGCCCAAGCTGGGTTTCGATATGGCCGAAGGCACCCTGGTGCGCTGGGTGGTGGCAGAAGGGGAGCCGGTAGCCAGGGGCGCCATCCTGGCCGAGATTGAGACCGATAAAGCCACCGTAGAGGTCGAATCGAGCTACGCCGGCGTGTTGCTGCGCCAACTGGTGGAAGCCGGCGCCATCGTGCCGGTGAACACCCCGATCGCCGTGGTGGGCGAGGCCGGCGAACAAGTGGAATTGCCTCCAGCCGCGAGCGCCCCCGCCCTGGCGCCAGCACCAACACCCACACCCGCCCCTGCAGCTCAGCCTGCGCCTGCTGCCCAACCGGCCGCCGTGGCCGCGCCCGCGCCAGCCGGGCGCCAGCCCGAAGGCGAGCAGTTGCCTGGTGGGGTGCGCGCCACCCCCCTGGCGAGGCGCCTGGCCGAGGAGAAGAGCGTCGATTTGCGCCGCGTCGCCGGCAGCGGCCCGAAGGGGCGCATCCACAAGGAAGATGTGCTCGCCTACCTGGGCGCAAGGGGGGTGGCTGGCGCCCTGCCGGCGCAGATGCCCCAACCTCTCGGGGAGCCCCGCGCCGACAAGCGCGTCCCGCTCTCCCGCCTGCGAGCGATCATCGGCAAACGCATGGTCGAGTCGGTGCGCCAGTCGCCGCACTTCTACGTCACCCACGTCGT
>JAQUAE010000031.1 GCA_028687395.1 Anaerolineales bacterium
GCATTTATCTCCCCGCATTGCCCGAAGGCAGGGAAGACGATGCGCCTCCGCCTGAACCCAGGTTCGAAGGCGCCGGGGAGACCATCCTGGTGGTGGAGGACGACCTCAACACGCTGCAGGCTTTGACCACCCTGCTGGAGGCGCACAATTACCGCGTGCTGAGCGCCAGCGATGGCGAGGAGGCGCTGCGGCACTTCGACGGCGCCGCGGCGCAAATCGAGGTCGTGGTCAGCGACGTGGTGATGCCCAAGATGGGTGGCGTGGAGCTTTACCGGGCGCTCCAAACCCGCCGCCGGAACCTGAAAATGCTGTTCATCACCGGTCATCCATTACAAAAGGAAAACCAGGCGCTATTGGAAACAGGCAGCGTCCACTGGCTGCAGAAACCGTTCTCGGTGCGCGATTTAAGCGAGGCGGTGCGCGGCTTGTTGGACGCGTGAGGAGAGATAAAGGGGGGTTGTGCCGGCCGGGGCTGGCCTGGGTTAATGAGCGGCGAGCAGAAACGCAGGCTGGGTGGCAGGGAGGGGGCGGATCAATAGCGGGCGAACAGTCCAATCACCATGGCGAGGATCATCATCAAGGCGATTATCGAGAAGATGATCTGCTGTGTGCGCCGCTTGCGGGCTTCCCATCCGGGCTGGCTTTTCTTTGTTCTGGCCATGCTTCACTCCTGATTGCAGTGCGCTTTCGGCGCCTTCTCACGGATTGCTGTGAGCCAAATTATTCTACCCGGAAGCGGGCGATCACTCAAGGTTGGCTTTGATGGCTTCAGCCAGCTTGGGGGTGATGCCCGGAACGGCAGATAGCTCTTCGGGGCTGGCGTTCTGGATATCGTGGATGGAGCCGAAGTGGGTGAGCAGCAATTTGCGCCGGGCGGGGCCGATGCCGGGGATGGAATCCAGCCGCGAAGCCAGGCCCTGTTTCGTGCGCAGCTTGCGGTGGGAGGTGATGGCGAAGCGGTGGGCTTCGTCGCGAATCCTCTGCAGCAGGTACAATCCCTGCGATTGGCGGGGGAGCAGAATGGAGGCGGAACGCCCGGGCACGAATAACTCTTCGTGCTGCTTGGCCAGTCCTGCCACGGCGATCTGGTCGTTGAGCTGGAAAGCCTCCAAAACTGCGACTGCCCGGCCGAGCTGGCCCTTCCCGCCGTCGACGATGAGCAAGTCGGGCAGGCGAGCGAAGGCTTCGTCGGGCTTCTTGCCGGGCGCCTCTGCCAACTCCTGGGCGGCCTTCCAGCGGTTGAAACGCCGGCGCAGCACTTCTTCCATGCTGGCGAAGTCGTCAGGCCCGCTGACGTTGCGGATGTTGAAGTGGCGGTAGAGCTTCTTCTTGGGCACGCCCTGCTCGAAGACGACCATGCTTCCCACGGCGGCGGTGCCCTGCGTGTTGGAGATGTCGTAGCACTCGATGCGGTTGGGGGGGATTTCTAGAGCCAGGGATTGCTGGAGCTCGGCGAGGGCCTGGGTTTGGCGGTGGCGGTCGGCCTCCCACTGGGCTTGCAACACGGTGAGGGTTTCGGCGGCATTCTCAGCAGCCATGCGCACCAGCTCCTGCTGCTGGCCTTGGTGGGGCACCAGGATCTCCACCTTCTGCCCACCGCTTTTCTGGCGCAGCCACTGGCGGATGATTTGGGCTTCTTCGATCTCCTGCGGAAGCAGCACCTGCTCGGGGATGCCGGGGGTCTGGTCATAGAACTGCTTGAGGAAGGCGGACATCACGTTGGCGTCGGGGATATCCTCGGCACCCTCCACCATGAAGTATTCCCGCCCGATCAGCTTGCCGCCGCGGATGAAGAAGACCTGCATGCAGGCATCGCCGTCGGAGCGCGCCATGGCAATCACGTCAGAGTCGATGTACTCGCTGGAGATGACCTTCTGGCGCTCGACCACGCTCTCGATGGCGCGTAACTGGTCGCGGATGGCGGCGGCGCGCTCGAAGCGCAGCTCTGCGGAGGCCTTCTCCATCTCGGCTTGCAGGCGGGAGACGATCGGCTCGGTGCGCCCGTGCAGGAACTTGCTCAGGTCGTCGATCATCTGGCGGTAGCCTTCCTGGCTGATCGCCCCGATGCACGGTCCGGCGCACAGCTTGATGTCGTAGTACAGGCAGGCGCGCTCGTCCTGGCCGGTGATGGTGCGGTCGCAGGTCAGGTAGGGAAATATGCGGCGTAAGACGTCCAGTGTCTGGTGTACCGCCCAGACGCTGGTGTAAGGGCCAAAGTAGCGCGAGCCGTCCTGAACCATTTGCCGGGTGACAGTGACTTTGGGGAAGGAGTCCGCCCAGTGCACCTTGATGTAGGGATAGCGCTTGTCGTCCTTCAGGCGCACGTTGTAGTGCGGGCGGTGCTTCTTGATCAGGTTCATCTCCAGGATCAGGGCTTCCAGCTCGGAATCCACCACGATCCATTCGATGCCGACGATCTTGCTGACCAGTTGGTGCGTCTTGCGGTCTTGCTGGGCGGCGGCGTGAAAATAGGAACGCACGCGATTGCGCAGGTTGATCGCCTTACCCACGTAGATCACCTTCCCGGTGGTGTCCTTCATCAAGTAACAGCCGGGTTTTTGGGGCAGTGCGTCCAGCAGGGCGGTGATATGAGAGGGTATGTCCATCGCGGCGTAATTTTAACTCAAGCTGGGGCGAATTGTGGGGGGTGGGTGGGCGTATAATTGCCAGGTGATGAGCGCCATTCCTGATGAAGTGCGCATCGGTGAGCTGCTGCGCCAGCGTGGGCTGCGCCTTGCGGTGGCAGAATCCTGCACGGGCGGGCTGATCGGGCACCGCCTCACCAACGTGCCTGGCGCATCCGAGTATTACCAGGGCAGCGTGACCGCCTACGCCTACGAGGCCAAGGTGCGCCTGCTCGGGGTGCGGTGGGCGACGCTGGAGAAATATGGGGCGGTGAGCGAGGAGACGGTGCTGGAGATGGCACGCGGCGTGCGCGAGGCCCTCGATGCGCAGGTGGGTCTATCGGTGAGCGGCATTGCCGGGCCGGGAGGCGGGATGCCGGAGAAGCCGGTAGGGTTGGTGTGGTTCGGTTTGAGCTGCGCTGGGACGGAAGCCGCCTGGCGTTTCATCTTCTCCGGCGACAGGCTGGCGGTCAAGGAGCAGGCCGCGGCGCAAGCGCTGGCGCTGCTGGTCGAATTCCTGTCCGGAGAGGAAGTGCAAACCGGCAAGGATAAGGATCAGGCAGGAGTGGGACGTGGGCTGATGCCCATCCAGGTACGGGCGCGCTTCCGGCCGGATGGCCTGGTTATCCCGGAGAGCTTCAGTTGGCGGGGGAGAGACATCCCGGTGGAATCGGTGGGCAGGCGTTGGCAGGACGAGGCGCGCCAGCGTATGCTGGTGATGGCGCCGGGCGGGCGGGTGTACGAGCTGGTGCATGACCCGGCGCAAGGGGAGTGGTTCATCCAACCCCCACGCGGCGCTACGCTACGGCCCACGTAATCTGCGGCGCTCCTCTTCGACGATACTTTCATCCAATTTCTTGAACAGCGGAGCGGGCTGTTCCAGCTTGCCTCCCGGGGATAGCTGGCTGGGCTGCCATCGCCCGCTGGCCTGGCCGGGGAGGTAGCGCAGCACCTGGTGTTCGCCGAGGTCATCGCGTTGCGTTTCCAGGACAATCTCACCGAAGAGGGGCTGCGTGTAACCCAGGTAGGTGTGCAGGCGCTCGCAGGTGAAGGGCAGGAAGGGCGCCAGCAGCACCTTGAGGGAATCGATGGCGTGCAGGGCGGTGTAGATCGACTTGCCCGCGGCAGCCTTATCGCTCTTGATCTCGAACCAGGGGGCGGCCGTGTCCAGGTATTTGTTTACCTCGGAGGCGAGGGCCATGGCCTCCTGCAGGGCGGCGCGCAGGCGCACCGCGTCGAGATGGTCGCCGACCGTGGCAAAGCCGCTCTTCACCAGGGCAAGCATCTGCTGGTCGGCTGGGCGCAGCTCTCCAGGCTCGGGGACGTGGCCCTCCCAGTGCTTGTAGGCGAAGGAGAGCACGCGGTTAGCCAGGTTCCCCCAGGTGGCTACCAGCTCGTTGTTGTTGCGGCTAAGGAAATCCCCCCAATCCCAATCGGTGTCCTTACTCTCGGGCATGTTGACGGTCAGGTAGTAACGCAGCGAGTCGGGGTCATAGCGGGAGAGGAAATCCAGCCCCCAGATAGCCCAGTTGCGGCTGCCGGAAATCTTCTGGCCTTCCAGGTTCATGAACTCGTTGGCGGGAATATCGTAGGGCAGGGTGAGTCGCTCGCCAGGGCGATCCTCGAAGATGCGGGCGAACCACTCGCCAGCGCCGATCAACTGCCCGGGCCAGATCACGGCGTGGAAGGGGATGTTGTCCTTGCCGATGAAATAGTACGCTCGCGCTTCTGGGCGGTACCACCACTCTTGCCAGGCCGGCGCGGCGCCCTGTATCTGTGCCCATTCGATGGAGGCAGAGAGGTAGCCGATGACCGCCTCGAACCACACGTACAGGCACTTGCCCTCCCATCCCTCGACGGGGACGGGGATGCCCCAATCCATATCGCGGGTGATGGCCCGCCCGTGCAGCTCGTTAGCCTGTATCTGCCCGAGGGATTGGCGCAGCACGTTCGGGCGCCAGTAGGATTCTTTCTGGCGCAGGAAGCCCTGGATGGCGGGCTGGAGCTTGCCCAGGTCGAGGTAGTAGTGCTCGGTCTCGCGCAGCTCGGGGGTGGAGTTATCGGTTTTGGAACGTGGGTCGATCAACTGAGTAGCGTCCAGCAGGTTGCCGCACTGGTCGCATTGGTCGCCGCGGGCGTTGGCGAAGCCGCAGATGTAGCAGGTGCCTTCGACGTAGCGGTCGGGGAGAAAGCGCTTCTGGGCGGGGGCGTACCACTGCTTCTGGCGCTCGGTATAGAGGTAACCGTTCTTGAGCAGGGCCAGGAAGATGGACTGGGAGACCTTGAAGTGGTTCTGGGTGTGAGTGCTGGTGAAGAGATCGTAAGCCAGGCCGAGTTTTTGGAAGAGCTCCAGGAAGCCGGCGTGATATTTCTGGTAGACCTGGATGGGGGTGGTGCCCTCGGCGTCGGCGCGGACGGTGACGGGGGTGCCGTGCGAATCGGAGCCGGAGACCATGATGACGCGGTTGCCCGCCAGGCGCTGGTAGCGAGCGAAGATGTCCGCCGGCAGGTAGGCGCCGGTGATATTACCGACATGGATCAGGGAGTTGGCGTAGGGCCAGGCGACGGCGACCAAAATGTTGTGCGGCATAGGGACCTCCAGAAGGGTGCGAGATGATTGCGGATGATAAAAGAAAAAGGCTGCCCTTGCGGGACAGCCCATGGGTCGCTGTGCTCAGACGGCCTCAGGCCTTCTCCTGCGCACGCGGGGCTGTCCCAGCCAGGCCTGCCATGCTCATGACGGGCAGGCGCATGGGTGGCATCGAGAAAGCGTGCAGGGAGAACGATTTGGACATGCCTGGGCTGGCCTTCCATCTTGGAATGGGGTGAGTGTATACTGCGCGTTTCAATTTGTCAAGCGTCACAGGTAATCGCGTTGTTAACGACAAAACTGACCTGATGCTATAATATTCGGACTTACGCAGACCCCCCACTTTCACGCTCAACTGCGTAACTTCTAAATATTTTGGACAAATGACCGGCTTTCAGCATCCGCAGGTAACGTTGATAGGAAGCTCCAACGGCCTGGCTGGATTGAACCACGGAGGGCCGAGCTGTGAGAGTTAATTTTTACGCCACCTTACGGCAGATCGTGGGCGGGAAAACATTGGAATTGAATATCCCGAAGGGCGCTACACTTCGCCAGCTTTTGGATAAGATTATTGAGTTGCATCCATTGCTGAAGCGAGAGCTATTCGACGAAACGGGCAAGCTTTACGGACACGTGCACGTGCTTGTCAACGGGCGGGATGTCCCTTACCTGGAAAACGTCCTGGACACCCAACTCAATCCGGAAGATACTGTCAACATATTCCCGGCTGTCGGCGGTGGGCGTGACTAAGTCAAATATCACGCTCGATTGGGAGATCAGGGGTATTCCATTGTGGCTCATCCGAGATTACCTTTTAGAGCTGGGAGGTAAGGAAGAGGAACCTGGATGGGTAAAAGGGAGTGATTGGAGCGTCTCCCTCAATCAGATAGCGGATTACCAGTTTGGTTCGATCCGAGTTGGTCAAGTCCATTTATATTTGAAAGCCACATCAGATGTGTTTGAAACTATTCGACAAGCCTTGAAGAAAAAACTCATTCGGGCGGGCGGATGAATGAAAAGAGGGCTGCCCCGTTCTAATGGGACAGCCCCTCCTTTGTAAATTGAGCCGATCACCTCAAGCTAAATGATCTCCAGCTCTTTTAGCTTGCTCTCGGGAACCACCCCTTTTTCCCATCCACGAGCGCGGTAATATTCCTCCAACATCAGGTCCAATTCGCACACATGGCCTTTAGAACCCGGTGCGGTGGAAGGCTCCTTCAAGAAACGCTCCGGCAAGTAGTCGCTGCCCTCCCTGAAGCCGATCAGGTTATTGTAATGTCGTTCCAGGTTGTAGATGCGCTCGCCGGTTTTGAGCACATCATCGGCTTTGAAGGGGATGCCGGTCATGGCTGCATACTGGGCAGCGTACTCATCGCCGCCCTCTGCAAAGGCGCTGAATTTGCACAGATCCAGGCTATCCGAGAAAGCATGAATATCCTGTAGCAATTTGAGGAGGTCGCCTTTGCCCTTCCACGCCAGGGGATCGGTCTTGAGAGGAATCAGGCCCAGTTCACTGGCCGGGCTGTAGCCACGCAGGTGGCAGGCGCCGCGGTTGCTGGTGGCATACCCCAGGCCCATGCCTTTCAAGCCGCGCGGGTCGTAGGCAGGGATACCCTGGCCCTTGACGGTCATGGAAATCTCGGGATGGCCAAATTGCTGCGCGGCTTTAGCTGTCCCCTCCGCCAGCACGTTGCCGATTCCTTCACGCTTACCGATCTTGTGAATGGTCTCGACCATGCCCATGTAATCGCCCCACTTCAGGCCGTCGCCGCCGTTGGTGTAGCCTTTCTCGCTGGCTTCCATGTACATCCCCAGGACGTCGCCCATTTCGATGGCATCCAGCCCGTAATCGTTGCACAGGTCGATCATCTTGGCAATGGAAGGCGCATAGTCGTTGTCGCACATAGAACCCAGCGACCAGGCAGGTTCGTACTCAAGGCTCTCCATGCGCAGCCCTGCGAATGGGCCATCCTTGATCTCGACTTCTTTCTTGCAGGCTACGGGGCAGGCGTGGCAGGTGGGATCTTCCACCAGGATGTTCTCTTTGACCCATTCACCGCTGATGCGCTCGGCTTTGTCGCCGAACCAGGCGAGCTGGCCGTTGTGGCTGGGGAGAGCACCGATATTGTTGTCGATATTGGTCAGGACGTTGGTGCCGTACACAGAGAGGGCCCCTTTGCGGGGGCTGGTGATATTCTTCTCGTCCATGATGGTCGCCAGGGCGCGCTGATGGGCCGGCTTCCAGGCTTCGTGGTTTTCAGCCTTGGGCATCTTCTTGACAGCTTTTACAACTACAGCTTTCAAGAGCTTGCTGCCACCAACGCAACCGGTGCCGCCGCGCCCGCTGGCGCGGTCGTTCTCGTTGATCCAGTTCGCAAATCGGGAGAGCCTTTCACCCCCAGGGCCGATGGCAATGACGGTCAGATCTTTCTCGCCGTACTTCTCTTTGAAAAATTTAACCGTATCGTGCACACCCTTGCCCCAAACTGCGGAGGCGTCCAGCAAATCTAGCTCGCCATCATGGACGTAGGCATAAACCGGCTTTTCAGCCTTGCTTTTGAAGATCAGGCCATCGAAGCCAGCCCAACGCAAACGAGCCGCTGACCAACCGCCGTGGTGGCTGTCAACAATCGTGCCGGTAAGTGGAGACTTGGTGACAATCGCCATGCGCCCGCTCATATTGGCTTCACTGCCGGTCAGAGGGCCGTTCATGAAGCACAGGATGTTGTCCGGTGAGAGGGGGTCAACCCGGGGTCCGTTCTCAAAGACGAACTTGTCACCCAGACCCCGGCCACCAATATATTTACGCGCCCAATCCTCAGGGATGGGCTTGTAGGCTACTTCCCCCTTGGTTAAGTCTACATGAGCTATGCGGTTTGCATATCCTCCAAGCGCCATGTCATCCTCCTTTCTAAATAAGCTGAGTCGAAAGTGTAGTAGCCGCTTGTCATAAGCTTTTTTACGAACGAGCTAACTCTTGGTTCGGTTGTGACCTCCTTCCTTGGCCATCCCGAGGTTATCTTCCTGGTGGGAAGATCGCGATTTCGTCATTCGCCTTCACCGGTGTTTCGAAACCACCCTCGTAGTAAAGATCGCGACCGTTCAGGAGTACCCGCCATCCCGGGAGTGCAACGTATTTTGGTTTTACTTCCACCCATAGGGAATCGTTTTTCTCCTCAGAACTCCACACTCGCTCCAAAGCTTCGGCGCGTGCCTGGGGGTAGTAATTGAAAAATTTAGCCAATAGAACTGAGGCGCAGCTATCGCGATGGGTGTGAACAATGAAATCCTTCCCTCCCAGGATGGGTCTTAAGCGCCCGTAAACGAGGATGTGAACGGCCAGCTCCCCTTGTTCAAATTCCCTGGCAACCTGGTAACCCATCAACATCTGGTTGAGTTGCACGGTCAGGTATTTGCTCCAGCCGGACATGGCTGTGGCAATAAGTTCGGCAGGTAATTGCGCCTCCGCCATGTAACGGGCAAAGGCTGAAAGGACAAGGCCAATAGACCCGGTTACATAGTCTGCGGGAGTGTGGATGCGACGCGGCCCATGCCCGGCGTGGTACTGACCGGCACGGAAGAGATAGCGGGCAAACTCCTCTGAGGTGTCCATGCCCAGGGTGCGCGAGACCCAGATCGAGAAGAAGCGCCGCCGTTCCTCCAGGTGAGCTTCATCGACGCCTGTCTCCCACCCCAATATGCTGGCCGTCTCTGGCACGGAACGTAAATATTCGTAAGTCTTGATCACCAATTCTGTTGCCCGTAGGAGTAGCGGCTCAACAGAACCAGCCATGGCTTCTCGATCCGCATTGTTTATATCGGCAAAGCGGATCATGCGTTGCCATTCCTCGAAGGGATCTGGCGCGAGACAAAGCTCTAGCGAAGTAGCTGCCATACGCCCTGTAAAAACGTGGTTATGCTGGAAGAAAGCTTCATCCGACTCGATTAGCTTTCTTCAAACCTGAAACAATACCTGGGATATGGCTATTTCTATTAGGACTTACGCAATTGGTGAGCAATTTCCCTTGAACTGCGTAACTCCTATCTATCAGTATATCGAAGATTTATTGGTATGACAAGCGATCTTTGGCGCTGTGTGTCACAGGTAGTCGCACAACAGCCCGGCGTAGCTGGGGTGACGCAGACGCTGCAAAGCCTGGCGCTCGATCTGGCGGATGCGTTCTCGCGTGAGGCCGAACTTTGCGCCGACCTCCTCCAGGGTGTTGGGGTGATTGCCATCCAGGCCGTAGCGCAAGCGCAGGATGCGCGCTTCGCGGGGCGAGAGGGAGCCGAGCACTTCTGCCACGCGTTCACGCAGCATCGTCTCGCTGACCACTTGGGAAGGGGTGGGGGCGAGGGAATCCTCGACGAAAGCGCCCAACTCGGCGCCGTCCTCGTCGCCCACAGGCGCTTCCAGGGAGAGCGGGGTGCGGGAGACCTCCAGCAACCAGTTCACCTGCTTGACGGCGGTTTGCATTTCAGCGGCGATTTCATCGCAAGTGGGCGGACGGCCCAGCTCCTGCTCCAACCGGTAGATGGTGCGGTAAAGGTTGCGGATGCGCTCGGACATGTGCACAGGCAAGCGGATGGTGCGGCTCTGGTCGGCGATGGCGCGGGTGATAGTCTGGCGAATCCACCAGGTGGCGTAGGTGGAGAAGCGGAAGCCACGGTGGTAATCGAATTTCTCGACCGCTTTCATCAAGCCCAGGTTGCCCTCCTGGATCAAGTCGAGGAAGGGGACGCCACGCCCGACGTAACGCTTGGCGACGCTGACCACCAGGCGAGTGTTGGCCTTGATCAGGTGGTTGCGCGCCCGGGCGCCCATGCGAGCGAGTTTGGCCAGCGCGGCGCGTTTGTCAGACGCCATGTGCCCGTTGCCGTAGGCGAGCTTCTCCCGCGCCAGGTGACCGGCCTCCATATGTTTCGCCAGGCTGATTTCCTCCTCGAGGCTGAGCAGCGCCACGCGGGACATCTCCTTGAAGTATAGCTCGACCGGGGTATCCTCACAGAGCTCCTCGACCAGGGGATTGGCGTCGTCATAGGGCAGGGGCTCGTCATCGTTTTCGATGAACTCATCAGAGCCAATGGCGAATTGCCAGGCGGTGGGGTAGTGATAGAGGGTCTCGTCGACAGCCTCGTCTAACTGGACGGCGCGCTGGGGTTCGGCATGGAAATAGGATTCCGGCTGGTGGGGGGCATAATCGACCGGGAAGCGGGATTCGCCAGGCTGCCTGCCAACGGATGGAGATCGGCCCAAGTCAGTCATACCGGCTCCTTATCGACTGTGTGATGCTGCCTGATCCCCATGCCCCGGAAGGCGGGCAAGGGCGAGCTTAAGGAGAAAGCAGCGTTTTAAGGATGGTGAAACGCGGGTCGGAGACCTCCTCATTATGGGAGCAAGCCGTCTCGTTCCGGTTCTCACCGCAAA
>JAQUAE010000032.1:0-2319 GCA_028687395.1 Anaerolineales bacterium
GCCTGACCGTGCTGGCCAACGCCATCGACGTGCGCGATCCCTACACGCGCGGCCACGTCGAGCGGGTCACCGCCTATGCGCAGGAGCTGGCAGTGCAGCTCGGCTGGCAGGGGCGCATGCTGGAGCAGTTCCGCTTCGGCGCCATCCTGCACGACATCGGTAAGATCTTCATTCGGGAGAGCACCCTGCTCAAACCCGGCGACCTGAACGATGATGAGTGGCAGGAGATCATCATGCACCCGGCCACGGGCGCGGAGATGATCAAGGACATCCCCTACCTGGAACACGCCGTGCCCATCGTGCGCCACCATCACGAGCGCTGGGATGGGAAAGGTTACCCGGACGGGTTGTCGGGCAACGACATCCCCATGGGGGCGCGCATCATCGCCGTTGCGGACAGCTTCGACGCCATGACCATCGACCGCCCCTACCGGCACGGCCTCTCCCTCGACCAGGCGTGCAAAGAAATCATCGCCTGCAAGGGGAAACAATTCGACCCGCTGGTCGTGGCTGCGTTCAAGCGCGCCTGGGAGTTGCACAAACTCCAACCGGTGTGGGAAAGCTGGCAGGCCAAGCTCTACTGGCAAATCCCCCAAGAACAAAGCCAGCGCTAGCCCTCCCGGAAAAGGTCAATTATTGATCTCCAGGCGCGCCGGCCACTGTGGCGGCGCGCTGTTCTGCCTGTGGTGACTGGCTGCGCGCCGTGTTGATCAAGGCCACTGAGCTCACGATCACCAGCGCAGCAAGCAAGATGCGCGGGGTGAGCGCTTCGTCGGCCAGCAGGTTGCCGACGAAGATGGCAATCATCGGGTTGACGTAGGCGTAGGTCGAAACCAACGGCGTTGGAGCCACGCGCAACAACCAGGCGTAGGCGGCAAAGCCGATGGCCGAACCGAAGACGATGAGGTAGCCCAACCCAAGCAGTGAGGCCGTGGAAACTCGCCCTGGGTCGAAGCGGCTCCACTCGCCGGCGAGCGTGCCGAGCAGCAACAAGCCGGCGCCGCCAGCCAGCATCTCCATCCCGGTGCCCAGGAGGGGCGAGGCGGGCAACTGTGCATCCCGGTTGATCAGCGAGCCAATTGCCCAAACTAAGGCGCAGAAGAGCAAGGCCGCCAGCCCGAGCGGGTCGATCGGCTGGCCATTGCCATTCCAGCCCACCGGGCCTACCAGCAAGACGATGCCGGCGAAGCCAAGCAGGATACCGATCAGGGTGCGGCGGTTGGGGCGCCTGCCGTTCGGGCGCGCTGCGTCGATGATCACCATCCAGATCGGCGCCGCGCCCACCAGCAAGGCCGCGATCCCCGAGGGCACCCGCTGCTCTGCCCATGTCAGGGCGCCGTTGCCGCCTACGAGCAAGAAGAGACCCACCAGCGCCGCCGAGCGCCACTCCAGGCGGGTGGGCGGGGGGTCTTTCTGCAGCCGGCGCCAGGTGTACAGAAAGGCTCCGGGCACCAGGAAGCGCGTGGCAGCCATCAAGAACGGCGGCAGCGTCTCCACGCCGAAGCGTATCGCCAGATAGGTGGAACCCCAGACGATGTACACGGCGATCAGCGCAGCCCAAACCTTGGTTTTACTGGCTTTATACATGAGAACACCTTCCTGCATATTGGTTATCCGGTCGCCTGCACAGCCGCGGGGACATCTGGAACCCGCTCGCGGCTGTAGCGGCAGAACTCCCAGCCTAGCAGCGCCTGCTTGCGCTCGACGCCGTAGCGGTAGCCGCCAAAACCGCCCAGGCTGCGAATGACGCGGTGGCAGGGAATGATCACCGGCAGTGGGTTCTGCCCAATCGCCTGCCCGACGGCGCGCGACGCCCCCGGCAGGCCGATCGAGACGGCAATATCCTGGTAGGTGACCACCGTCCCCGGCGGGATGCGCAAGAGCGCCTCCCACACCTTGATTTGAAAACTGCTGCCGCTCAGGAAAAGCTGCAGCGGCGCAGCGGGTTTCCCATCGAAAAAGTGAAAGACCCTGGCGACATGGCTGCGCGTCTGCGCGGGATCGTGTCTGAGGCGAGCGCGCGGCCAGCGCTTGCACAGCCCGGTGAGAGCCAGGTCCTTGCCACCTCCATCCACGAAGGCCAGGTGGCACACCCCCCGGGAGGTCGCAGCCAGTAGACACTCGCCGAAGGGGGTGGGATGGAAGCCGTAAGCAATCTCCAGGCCTTCGCCGCGCCGCTTGACCTCGCCCGGGGTGACCGCCTCGCAGCTCACGAACAGGTCGTGCAGGCGCCCCAGGCTGGAGAGACCGCTCAGGTAGGCGGTGTCCAGCAGGTTGCCGGACTCTTCTAGCAACGCCTGGGCGTACTCCTTGGTCAGG
>JAQUAE010000032.1:2419-10618 GCA_028687395.1 Anaerolineales bacterium
AACTGAGCCGGAATTATAGGCCTAAAGGTCCGGTGGTGATACCCGATTCTTGCGGAATTGGCTCTGGTAGAGGTGGTAGTAGAAGCCTTGAGCGGCCAGCAGGTCGTCGTGCGTCCCACGCTCCACGATCTGGCCCTTATCCAACACCAGCACCTGGTCGGCGTTACGGATGGTGCTCAAGCGATGGGCGATGACGAAGCTGGTGCGCCCGGCGAGCAACTTTTCCAAAGCCTGCTGGATCAACCGTTCGGTGCGCGTGTCTACGCTGGAGGTAGCCTCGTCCAGGATGAGGATGCGCGGGTCGGCCAGGGCGGCGCGGGCAATGGCGATCAACTGGCGCTGCCCCTGGCTCAAGCCGCTGCCCCGCTCGCCGAGCACCGTCTGGTAGCCTTGGGGCAGGCGCTCGATGAAGGTGTCGGCATAGGTCAGCCGGGCAGCGGCGATCACCTCCTCGTCCGTGGCGGATGGACGGCCAAAACGGATGTTGTCCATCACCGTCGTGCTGAACAGGAAGGTATCCTGCAGGACGATGCCGATCTGCTCACGCAGGGATTGCATGGTGACGAAGCGCACGTCGATGCCGTCGATGAGCACCGCGCCGCCGGTCACGTCGTAGAAGCGCGGGATCAGGTTGATCAGGGTGGTCTTGCCCGCGCCGGTGGGACCGACGATCGCCACCGTCTGCCCCGGCTCAGCGACGAAGCTTACCCCGTTCAACACCGCCTGGCCTTCCTTGTAGGCAGCGTGAACCTGGTCAAATTCGACACGCCCTTGAATGGATGGCAAAGCCCAGGCATCGGGAGCGTCCTGCAGCTCGGGTTGCACGTCCAGCAAGTTGAAAATGCGCTCACCACCGGCGATGGCGCTCTGGATGTTGGTCCACAAGACGGCGATCTGCTGAATGGGCTGGTTGAAGCGCTGGGCGTAGGCCAGGAAGGTAATCACCAGGCCGAGCGAGACCGCAGTGCCGAAGAGCGGCTGGCCGCGCAGCAACGCCATCCCGCCCACGCCGGCGACGATGGCCAGGGCCAGGTAGCCCAGGCCTTCCAGGGTAGGCGCCAGGGCGCTGGTGAAGGACACGGCGCGTATATTGGCGTCCCGGTTGGCAGCGTTGACCAGCATGAAGTTCTCGATGTTTTCCTTCTCCCGGCTAAAAGCCTGCACCTCGCGCACCGCGGCGATGCTCTCCTGCAACTCGGCGTTCACGCTGCCCATCTCCTGGCGCGTGCGGCGGAAAGCCTTGCGCGCCTGTCCGGAAAACCAGTTCGTGGCCACCACCATGGCTGGCACGACCGACAGGCTGATCAGCGCGTAGGGCACGCTCTTGGCCAGCATGTTATAGGCAATCCACACGATGAGTAGCGCGCCGCTGACCACGTTGACCAGCGCGAAGCTGAACGCCTGGGCGATGGTCTCGGTGTCGTTGGTGATGCGGCTCATCAGGTCGCCGGCTTCATTTTCGGCGTAGTAGCCCAGGGAGAGGCGGTGCAGGTGGCGGAAGACAGCCACGCGCAGGTTGCGCAGCACGTGCTGGCCAGCCCAGCTCATGACGAAGAAGGTCGCCCCGGTGAGCACCGACATCATCAGGTACAGCCCGACGATGCGCAGGATCAAGCCCCCCAGACCAGTCAGGCGGGCGGAATTATCCAACGCCGCCGCGCCGGGGTCGTACCAGCAGTTGGTCTGCGCCGCGGTGGGCGCAGCGCCAGGCGCGGTGCCAAGACCTGCTGCACCTGTGAAGCCCGCCCCCACGCTGGGGGTGAGGTAGCAATCCACCGCCTGGCCGATCAGCTCCGGCGCGGTGACCTGCGCCCAGGTGGAGGCAATGATCAGGCCCGCCACAAGTAACAGGATCGGCCAGTAGGGCTTGAAGTAATCGCCAAAGCGCCTCAGCGTATCGCCCAACTTGCGCGGCTTGAGCGCTTCCTGGCTCATCATGCGGCGCATGCCGTCAGGTCCACCAAACATCATTACTCTCCAATCACGAAATCCTCGACATCGCCCCTGCACCTCACGCCGCGAGGGCGCTCGGCTCGGCGTCCCCGGAGAGGTCACCCACCAGTTGCGAATGGTAAATTTCGGCGTAGATGGGGCTGCTCTCCATCAGCTCGTCATGCTGCCCCTGCGCCGCCACCTGGCCCTTGTCCAACACCAGGATCAGGTCGGCGTTCATCACCGTGCTGATACGTTGCGCGATGACCAGGTTGGTGCGCCCTTGCATCAAGCGGCTCAACGCCTCGCGAATGCGTACCTCGGTTGCCAGGTCAACGCTGCTGGTGGAATCGTCCAGGATCAGGATGCGTGGGTCGAGCAGCAGGGCGCGAGCGATGGCGATGCGCTGCTTCTGCCCGCCGCTCAACGTGGAGCCACGCTCGCCAACCAGCGTGTCGTAGCCCTCAGGGAATTCCAGGATGAAGTCGTGCGCCGCAGCCGCCTGCGCCGCGGCGGTGACCTCTTCCGGCGAGGCTTCCGGCCTGCCGAAGGCGATGTTGTCGCGAATCGTGCCGGTGAACAAGGTGGTCTCCTGCAGCACGATGCCGATCTGGCTGCGCAGAGATTCGAGCGTTACCTGGCGCAGGTCCACCCCATCGACGAGGACGCGGCCCTCGGTCGGGTCGTAGAAGCGAGGCAGCATGTTGATGATGGTGGTCTTGCCCGAGCCCGTAGCGCCGAGCAGGGCCAGGGTCTGGCCGGGCTGCACCTCGAAGCTCACGTTCTTCAAGACCGGTTCCCCGCTGTTGTAATAGCGAAAGAAGACGTTCTCGAAGGTGACTCGGCCCTGTACCTGGGGCAGGTCGGTAGCCCCGGGCTGGTTGGTTACGTCGCTGCGGGCGTCCAGGATCTCGAAGATGCGCGCTGCCGAGGCGGAGGCCTGGGACATCTGGGTGATGATCATGCCCAATTGCGCCAGGGGCATGAAGATGTAAATCATGTACAGGCTGAACTCCTGCCACGCGCCGATGCTCAGGGTGCCAGCCAGGATTTGCCCCCCGCCATAATACAGGACGAGCGCCTGCCCCAGGTTGCCCACCAGGAAGACAACCGGGAAAAGGATGGAGAAGGTGCGCGCAACGACCAGTTGCTGCTTCATCAGTTGGTCGGCGGCGTGGTCGAATTTGAGCTGCTCCTCTCGCTCGCGGGTGAAGGCCTTCACCACCTTGATTCCGGCCAGGTTCTCCTGCAGGATGGTGTTCAGGGCAGACAGGCGCATCTGCACCCGGGCAAACAAGGGTTGGCTGATGCGCCCGAAGACCATGAACAGGATCAACGCCACGGGCAGGATGGGTAGCACCACCAGGGTGAGCCTGGCGTTGGTGGTGAACAGGATGATCAAGGTGCCAGCCAGCAAGACCAGGGCGCCCATCGCCATGAGCAAACCCTGGCCGATGAACAGGCGCACCTTCTCGACGTCGTCCGTGGCGCGGATCATCAACTGGCCGGTCTGGGTGCGGTCGTGGTAGGAAAACGACAGGCTCTGGATCTTGGCGTATAGCTCGTTGCGCAGGTCGAAGGCTACCGACTGCGAATTGCGCTCCGCCCAGTAAGCGTGCAGGAAGGAGAACAAACCACGCAGGATGGCGAAGACCAGGATGGCCGCTGCCGCCTGGATGAGCATGCGCTGCGAGTTCTGGTAGTCGAAGAGCAGGCTTTCCTGGGTGACGCCCAACTGGGCCAGCGCTTGCGGGAGCATCGCGGCGGGAATCTCGCCCAGGCGCGGGACGATGGTATTGGCAATCACGCCTCGCGCTACGGCGTCGATGATGTTGCGCACCATGCGCGGCACCATCAGCATCGCCAGGGTAGAGATGAGCAGGAAGAGATAAGGCAAGGCCGCCAGGCTCTTATACGCCGCCAGGTAACGGATGGCGCGGCCCAGGGCCTGGTTGCCTCTCTGCAGGGAAACTTTATCGGCTGAAGGGCGGTTCAAACCAGCTTGCCTCCGGGTTCACTGTGTGGCCTGGCGTGGACGTCTTCCTCCATAAGGGCCTGGCCGCGAGGGGTCAGGCGGACCTCGCGTACGCGGCGGTCGGCTGGGCGCTCAGCGTGTTCCAGTAGCCCCATCCCCACCAGCCGGTCGATCAACTGGCTGGCGGCGGCATTGGTCACGCCCAGATAGTTGCCGATGTCCGAAAATTGTTTCGTCAACATTGGTCTCGCCTACTGTCTCCCAAACCTGGCATTTACAGCGCCATGTCCTCCTGCCCCTGGAATAGCCAGTTGAAAAGGCCTCCCCTGCGCAGGTTCACGCAGGGGATGGGCAGAAAGCATTCCGGCTGAATGAACGAACCTGATTTTACACCACGGTCACCGGTGTGCCGTTATCCGCCTCCAGGTAATCCTCTTCGGGAGGCACGATCGGGGTCGTCCAGCGGTATAGCCACTTGGCCGCTTCAGGCGCCATGTTGATGCAGCCGTGGCTGCGCGGCGTGCCGAAATCGCGGTGCCAGTAGGTGCCATGGAAGGAAACGCCGGTCCAGGCGATGAAGCACACCCAGGGCACGCCGGGTAAATCGAAGCCGTTGCCGCGCTCCTCGTCGGCAGACATGTGGCGCATGGGCTGCTTGCGCTCCACGCGAAACTCGCCCTTGGGGGTGTCGCCCTCGAAGGTGCCGGTGGAGACACGGGCGGCAAAGACGACGCGGCCGTTCTCGTAGGCGCTCATCTTCTGCTCGGCCAGGCTGACCACCACGCGCTTATCGGTCACCTGGGCGCTAATCGGGGTGAGCTCCTCGGCGGGGACGCGGCGCATATGCTCCGCCGAAGCGTAGTAATAGCCGCCTTTCAGGTCATCCAGCACGCGATACCAGACGTTGCCGTAGGAATCCGTGGAAATGGCGTCCACCCAATGGGTGCTGGCATAGTAGAAGCGATAGACCCGTTTCAGGTTGCCGTTGCGGTTCTCCCAGGCTTGCGTCCAGGGGACGGTGATCTCGGCCAGGAAGCCGCCGGCGGGGACGTCGTAGACCGGCTGGTTGAGTTGCTCGCGCACCGGCTGTACCGAGGACGAATGCACCCAGCCCTGCTCGGTGCGCAGCCAGATGGGGTTGTGCTTGGGCTCCGGATCGCCCAGCGAGGCTTCGAGGATCTTGACCACCGAATCGGTGATGTAGTAGCCCAGCTCCACGCCCCCCAGGGAGGGGATATCATAATAGCGCAACGAGGTCACTGTGCGGCCCAGGCGCTCGCTCCCCAGGCTGACGGCCTTTGCTTCATTGGTGTGGAAGGGGCGCGGTATGGCAACGCCCAGCAGGGCGGCAGCCCCCAGCTTCAGGAATTCACGTCGAGTAAGCGGTGTAGTCATCGTTGATCTCTGCCAGGAGATTGCCTTTCCCCGGCAGCGCCGCGGGCGCCGCGCGTGGATAGCGGACGTATTCTATCTGATATAAGCCAATCCGGCAACCCCCTGCAGCCTGCCTGCGCTGCCAGCCAGGTCATCACCCCCCAGGCACCTGCCGGGGGGCGGGGGATACACTATAATACCTTCAGGAAGGGATACGAGTATGCCACCCGATGAACTGTCCCCCCAAGCACTGACTCATACATGCGACCCCGCCAGCCTGGGGTTCGAAACCACCGCAGAGCTGCCCGACCTGACCAACGTGATCGGGCAGCCGCGGGCCTTGCGCGCCCTCGAATTGGGCAGCGAAGTGACCAGCCCGGGATACAACATCTTCATTCTGGGAACGCCCGGCTCGGGCAGGACGACGCTCACCCAGGAATACCTGCAGCGCAAAGCGGCGGGCGAAGCCACCCCCGATGACCTGTGCTACGTGGTCAACTTCGACAACCCGCTGGCGCCGCGTGCCCTGACCCTGCCAGCGGGCAGGGGAGCGCACCTGCGCGCCCGGCTGCAGGAGATGGTGCGCTATTGCACCCAGGAAGTGCCGCGCACCTTCGAGAGCGAGGAATACGTCAAGCACCGCGACCAGCTCCTGGCTGAGGTCAAGGGCAAACAAGAGGCGGAATTCCAGCAGCTTCAGGGACGCGTCCAAAGGTACAACTTCGTCATCGTGCGCACCGCCTATGGCTTCGTCCTGGCGCCAGCCGTCAAGGGGCAACCGCTCAAGCCTGAGGACCTGGAGAAGCTCAGCCCCGAACAGAAGCAGAAGCTGGGAGATTTGCAAGCGCAGCTCGAGGTCGAAGTGGATATGGCGCTGAACCGCATCCGCGCCATGGAGAAAGAAGCCAGCCAGAAGTTGAGTGAGCTCAACCAGCGCACCGTGTCCTTTCTGATCAGCCCGTTGCTCGAAGCGATCAAAAACGAATTCCAGGACATCGCGCCCGCACTGGCCTACCTGGACGCAGTGCAGAAGGACATTACTGCCAACGTCTCCCAGTTTATCCCCGGCAGCCCGGAATCCGCCCGCAGCGCCGAGTCGCCCACCAGCGCAGCGGAGTGGCTGCAAAGGTACACGGTCAACTTGATCGTGGATAACGCCAACCTGAAAGGCGCTCCAGTCATCCTGGAGAGCCAGCCCTCCTACCAGAACCTGATCGGGCGCATCGAACACGAGTTCTTCATGGGGGCTTCGCGCACGGATTTCACCATGATCCGGGCAGGCGCCTTCCACCGCGCCAACGGCGGCTATCTCATCCTGCCCGCCCGTGACCTGCTGGTGAACCCCTACGCCTGGGAGGGCTTGAAGCGCGTGCTGCGCGACCGCAACATCCGCATCATCGAGCTGGGCGCCCAGGCCGGCGCGCTGAGCGCAGCGACCCTCGAGCCAGAACCCATCCCCCTGAACACCAAGGTGGTGATGGTCGGCACGCCGATGATCTATTACCTGCTGCGCGCCAACGACGAGGATTTCGCTAAGCTGTTCAAGGTGCGCGCCGAGTTCGCCTCGATCATGGAGCGCAACCCCGAGACCGAGCAAGAATACAGCCTGTTCGTGAAATCCGTCGTGGACGAGAATGGCCTGCTTCCCTTCGACCGGGGCGCCGTCGCCCGCATCATCGAATACAGCTCGCGCCTGGCCGAGGACCAGTTCAAGCTTTCCACCCGCTTCGGCAAGATCGCCGACCTGGTGTGCGAGGCGGCTTATTGGGCCAGGAAAAGCGGACAACCGGTGGTAAACGCCCAGGCAGTGCAGCAGGCGATCGAGGACAACATCTACCGCAGCAACCTGCTGGACGAACGCATCCAGGAAATGATCGTCCAGGGAGTGCTGAAGATCGACGTGGACGGCCAGCGTGTCGGGCAGATCAACGCTATGTCCGTGCTCTCGCCAGGGGACTACGCCTTTGGACGCCCCACTCGCCTGACGGCTTCAGTCTCGCCCGGCCGCAAGGGCGTGGTGGACATCGAACAGCAGGCCAAGCTCGGTGGCCCGATACACACCAAGGGCGTGCTGATCATCGATGGCTTCCTGCGCGGGCGCTACGGGCGCGCTCACCCGCTCAGCCTGACTGCCAGCCTGACCTTCGAACAATCCTACGAGGAGATCGAGGGGGATAGCGCCTCGGCAGCCGAGCTGTACGCCCTGCTCTCGGCCATCGCCCAGATTCCTCTGCGCCAGGACGTCGCCATCACCGGCTCGGTGAACCAGCACGGGGAGGTGCAGGCCATCGGCGGGGTGAACGAAAAGATCGAAGGCTTCTTCGCCGTGTGCAAGGCCAAGGGGCTGACCGGTAAACAGGGCGTGATCATCCCGCAAAGCAACACCCGGAACCTGATGTTGAAGGACGGGCTGGTGCAGGCCGTCGCCGAGAAGCAGTTCCACATCTGGCCGATAAGCACCATCGACGAGGGCGTGACCTTGCTCACCGGATACGCGCCCGGTGAGCTGCAGCCCGATGGCAGCTACCCGGAGGCCAGCTTCAACCACGCCATTCTCAGCCAACTGGTGGCGCTCGACCAGGCGCTCGAGGCGGGGCGGGACACCCAAGGGAAGGAGGATCAGCCAGAACCCTGACCTGCTCCCGGAGTGCCGCCAATCACATCCTAATGATCCCCGACGGTTTGACCGTCGGGTCTGAACGGCGACAGTTCCTTCATGTTGGTTCAAGGCGGGCAACTGCTGCCAATTGTGGCATGGACGGGGCGGAGCGAGCGTGCGAGATCCGGATTGCACCCCGAGGGGGCTTGAAATGGAGAGCTAATTTTGCTATAGTGTCAATAAGACAAACGATATCCGACGCAAGCAATCCAGAGGCGCCGCTGGAATCCCTATCAAGGAGGCAGAAGATGGAAGCGCA
>JAQUAE010000033.1 GCA_028687395.1 Anaerolineales bacterium
CCAATCCCCAGGCAGAGAGCGTCGCCACCCGCTCGCCCCAGGCGCGGCGCGCGAATGCCCAGGCGAACAACACCGCCAGCGCCGAAAATGCGGCTGTCAGCGCCACCACCTGCAGGGGCTGGTGGAATGCGCCCCCGGCGTAGCGGTAGGTCAGGGCGCTCAAATACAGCATGCCGCCGTATTGGTCGGCCTTGCGATAGCGGCTGATGCTGGCCACGGCCTTCCACAACGGCTTGGGGGAGTTGGCCAGGCGCCAGGCGGCGCGATCGCGGTTGTAGGCGTCGGCCATGACGTAACCGCCGCGCTCCGCGGGCGAGCCATACCCGGCAGTGGGCAGGACGAGGTACCACAGCGCGCCGAAGGCCAGGCGCAGCACCGCCGCCCCCAGTGCCAGGCCGACCAGCCAGCCAGGCAAGGCTTCTCCTCGCAGCAGCCAAAGGGTGACCACGAAGAAGAGCGCGCCAGCAACCAGGCTAGCCAGCATCGCCTCCCATCCTTGAAGACCAGCCAGGCGGTTGGAAGCCCAGGCCCCCAGCAGGGTGAGGCAGGCCAGGCCCAATGCCAGGCCAAACAGCCAGCGCCAGCTCAGCCGGAAGGGTGTTCGGGTTTCAGGTGGGAAGTTCATCGACGTCATTCGACCTGCTCGATCCGTGCGGCGAGTGTACACCACCGCCAAGCCCTGGAGTATACCACTATGCCTCCAGGCCGGCGACGAGGCGTCTGGCCCGTTCCTCCCAGGAGTAGCGCGGAGCGTCTTGCCGGGCTGCCTGGCCGAGAGCGGCGCGGCGTTCCGGGTCGGTCAGCAACTCGCGCAGGGCGGCCTCCCAGGCAAGGGGGTGCTCTGGAGGAAGCAGGAGCGCGTTGCGGGCGTTGAGCACCTCGCCCAGGACGGGCAGGTCGCTGCACAAGATCGCCCGGCCGCAGGCCAGGTACTCGAAAGCCTTCATCGGGCTCAGGTAGGCGGCGATGTTCCCACCGGAAGAGGCCGCCACCTGGTGCTGGTAGGGCATCAGCAGCGCTTCGCACGCGGCCTGGTAAAGAGGCAGGTCGGCGTTGGGCACGAAGCCGGTGAACACGACGTTGGAGAGCCCGCGCTGGCGCGCCTGCGCGCTGTGCTTGTCCACCTCCTGCGGCTCGCCGCCAACCACCAGGAAGGTCACCTGCGGCAGCTTAACGGCTATCTCTAGCAGCAGCTCGATGCCGCGCCCGGGGTACAGGTGCCCAGTGTAGCCGGCGGTGAAGCGCTCTTCGAGGGGCAGCCCGGCGGCGCGCAGGCGGACGCGGGCATCCGGCGGGGAGGGCAGGTCCTGGTAGCGCTCCAGGTCGACGCCGTCCGCGGCTACCAGTGTGAAGCCGGGGCGCTGGGGAATTGGAAAGCGCGCCGCCAGGTCATCCGCCAGACGCTGGGTGACGGCCACCAGCCGGCGTGCGCCCCTGCCGCGCAGGAAGGCGCTCAGCATGAGCCGCGCTCCCGGCGAGGCGGGGAAATCGTGCATTTCCAACACCAGCGGAACTCCCATCAGGCTACCCAGCGCGGCTGCCTGGGGGAGGCGGGTGTAGACCAGGTCGGCGCTCCACCCTCCGCTCCAGCGCAGGGCATGCAGGGCGTAATCGTAGCGGCGCAAAGCTGGGCGTGAGGGCAACCACTCGACCGGAAACTGCCAGCGCAAGCCGTAATGGCGTTGCCATGCCTCCCAGGAGTAGCCCCCCTCGGGCGGGAGGCCGGGCGCCGCCAGGCGCACCGCGTGACCAAGGGAGACCAGGGCCTGCGCCATTTTGGCCACCTGGATGGTGTTGGCGCGCAGGGCAGGCATGGCAGTAGGGGCAACGAGGGCAATCTTCATGAGCGCCCCAGCACGTCGCAGTAGGCCTGGTAATGCTCCCCGGCGCAGCGCTCCCAGGTCAGCGATTCAGCCCACATACGATTCGCCTGCCCCATGCTGCGCCACAGGGCGACGTTATCCAGCAGTTGGACGATCGCCCCGGCCAATCCGGAGACGTCATGCGGCTCGACCAGAAAGCCGGTCTCGGCATGGCGCACGGCGTCCGGCACGCCCCCCACGCGGGAGGCCTCCACCGGCAAACCGTACGCCCCGGCTTCCAGGTAGACCAGGCCGAAGCCTTCGAAGTGATATTTTTCAGGGCCCACGCCAGGTTGGGGGGTGAGCGCGAACAGGGAAGCCTCGCGGTAGCAACGGTGCAGCTCATCGTCGGACACGCAGCCAAGAAAGTGAACGTCACGCAGGCCGCAATCCGCAATCGTTTGTTGCATATCCCTGTAGTAATCGTTGTCGCTGTACTGGCCGGCGATCAGGTAACGGGCGGTGGGAAATTCCTCCTTGACCAGGGCAAAAGCAGCCAGGCTGACATGCTGCCCTTTGCGCGGTTTCACGTCGCCCACGCTGAGCAGGGTAGGAATCCCCGGGGGGCGCCGGTGCAGCGCCTCGCCACGTGGGATAGCCTTGTAGAAATCGTTGCCATTAAGGATAGGGCGCAGATGGCTGTGGGTCAAGGAGGAGCCGAAGGTTTGCTTGAGCATCCGGGCGCTGCCGGCCGATACGGGACAGACCAGTGCGCTCCTGCTCAGTACGCGCTGATAAAAGCCGCGCTCCACCGGCCGCGAGCGCCAGATGACGCCATAGGTGCCATGGGTGGTCAGGGCGTGCGGGCAGCCCAGCCGGTCCGCCAGCCAGCTCCCAACCCAGCCGGTGGGAAAGGCTTCCAGCGAGTGCACCAGGTCGACGGGAGGAAAGCGCCCGCTGCGGATGGCTGCATGGCAGGCAAGCAGGGCGCGCGCTCCCTGGGGGCTGGTTGGCAAAGCGTGCTGGGTGACAGGCAGGTTGAAGAGCGGAAGTGCAGGGAAGAGTTCCTGGGCAGCAGCAAGGTCGGCTTGAGCGACGAACAGCACTGGTTCGACCAACTGGCTGATGGCGTTGATCAAACCCAGCGAGTGCGTCCGCCAGCCGGAGGGCCTGGCCAGATAAGGCAAAACGTAAGCCACTTTCATGCTAGGCCTGCTGCAAGGGGACACCCCATCCTGCGCCGCAGCCTCAATCCGCGACCGCCTGCGCGGCAGCCTGGCGCCGGGAAACCTCCAGGCGGAAGGCGGCGACGCACACCAGAACGCCCAGGATGTACGAACCTGCCAGCAAGCCAGCGCTGGCCAGGTAGCCAAAGGTAGGCACGAGCAGGAAGATACCGGCTATCTTGAGGATTGCCAGGACCAGGTTGACCTTGGCGGGAAAATCAGCCCGGCCAATCGCCAGCAATGCGGTTCGATTCCAATAGAAGGTGTTGGCTACCAGGAAACCCGCCAACAGGATCAGCAGGGCGGTGTAGGCCGGCAGGTACTCCGGGGCATACAGCGTGCGAATCAACGGCTTGCCGAAGAAAAGCAACGCCAGCCCAGCCAGCAGCGTGTACCCACCCGCCAGGAGGGAGCCCTTGCGCAACAGGGCGCGCAGGTTGCCCCAGTCTCCCCTGGCGGCCTGACGCGAGAGCTCCGGATAGGTGGCTTGCGGCAGCGGGCTGACCGGCATCTGCACCAGGTTGGCCAGCGAGAGGGCCAGCTTGTAGTAGCCAGTCTCGACCGGATTGCGCAAGAAGGACACCCACAACAATTCGCTGTCCTTGTTGATCAGGCTGAGCGAGGCGCTGATATTGGTGCTGACCGCGAAGCGCGTAAGCTCGCGCCAGTGCACTTGCAACGTGGCCAGGGGCACGCGCCACCAGCCGCGCCCCCACTGGCGCTGCGCTTCGAGCAGCGCCGCAAGGGTGAGCCCCAGGGCGCCAATCGCCTTTCCCACCAGGTAAGCCACCAGAATCCAGGCAAACCCACCCTCGAGAGCCGTGACCACGGCGATCATGCCCAGGGTCATAACGCTCTGAATGACGTTTACGCTGGCGATGCGCTTGAAGCGGTCGCTGATCTGCAGCAGGCCGGTCGAGCTTTCCGAGATCAGGTTGGCCAGCACAATCAGTCCGTACAGGATGAACCAGTTGCTCAGCGCTGGGTCCTTGGCCAGGTAGCGCGCCCCAAGGGGCGCCAGCAGCCAGATGATCGCAAAGGCGAGCAGGGAAGCCAGCATCTCGCCCAGGGCCGCGGCCTTGAACACTGCCGCGGCCAGGCGCGGCTGCTGGTTTTCGCTGAACTGGCCGACGTACTTCACCACCAGCTCGCTCATGCGGAAGGAGGCGAAGCGGTTGATCACGCTGGTGAAGGTGATGATCGCCCCCAGCACGCCATAACCCGCCACCCCCAACGCCCGCGCCACCAGGATTCCCTGCAGCATGCTGATGGCCGCCGAGACGCCGGTGGCGCTGAACAGGTAGCCGGAGTTCTTGACCAGGCGTTGGATGAACGGATCGCTCAACCAGCGCTTTCGCAACGAGGCTTGCCAGGACGAGGGAGGACGCATAGCGCCAGGCTATCCGGTATCCACCTGGCTGGCCCAAGAGCGCTCGGCTTGATACCAGGCCACGAGGCGCGAGACGCCCTCGATCAGGGAAACCTGCGGTTCCCAGCCCAGTAGACGCCTGGCCTTGGAGATGTCCGCCCAGTTGGCTAGCATGTCCGCCGGGTGGAGCGGGAGGTACTCCACGCTGGCTCTTTGATGGGTCAATTCTTCGAGCATGCGAATCAGGTCATTGACCTTCAGGCACTCGTGACCGCCCAGGTTGATGACCTCGTACCCGAGTGGCTTGAGCCCCAGCAGCGTGCCACGGGCGACATCGTCCACAAAGGTGAAACCGCGCGTTTGTTCGCCATCGCCGTTCACCTTGACGATCTTACCCTCGCACAGCCACTGGGTGAAGCGGAACATGACCATATCCGGGCGGCCCGCCGGCCCGTAGACGGTGAAATAACGAAAAACAGTCACGTCCAGACCGTAGAGGTAGTGGTAAGTGTGACACAGCACCTCGGCGGCCTTCTTGCTGGCCGCGTAGGGCTGCAGTGGAAGGTCGCTGCTGGCCGTCTCCGGAGTGGGCAGCGGAGCCTCCTTGCCATACACGCTGGAGGTGGAGGCGAGCACGAACTTGGGGATGGCATACTGGCGGCAAGCTTCCAGCAGGTTCAGAGTGCCGGCCAGGTTGGCTTCCATGTACGCCCATGGGTCGAGCACCGACTGGCGCACGCCGGCACGCGCCGCCAGGTTAATGACGGCGTCCAACCCCGCTTTGCCTGGGCGGCGCGTCAGGTTATCCAGCATGCCTCCCAGGGCGCCGCGGTCGGCGATATCCACGCGGTGAAAGGCGAAGCCGGGGCGCCCCTGCAACGCGGCCAGGCGGTATTCCTTGACGCGCACGTCATAGGCGGCGTTCAGGTTATCCACGCCGATGACTTCGTGCCCGGCGTCCAACAGGAGATGTGCAACGCGCCCCCCGATGAAACCCGCTGCGCCGGTAACCAGGTAGCTAGCCATGCCGGGCCTCTGACCAATGCGCGTTCATGGCGTAACGCTGAGCCGCGCCGCTGCGCCGGAGCCGTGCGGGATTCACAGGCTGAACACCTTGGCGCTGTTGCGCCGCTGAGCGCCCAGAGCGTTGCGCGTGTCCACAATCAGTCGCGCCACCTCCAGGATGGCGGGGTAATCGTAGCTGGAGTGGTTGGTGATGATCACCACGCAATCCGCCTGGCGCACCGCGCTCATCAAGTCGGGGACGCAATCGATCTCGCCGCCGTCGAAACGGATGTGGGGGATGTGGGGGTCATGAAAGGAGACTTGCGCGCCCTTCTGGTTCAATAGCCCAAGCACGTCCAAGGCGGGGGATTCACGGATGTCGTCGATATCGGGTTTATAAGCCACGCCAAGGACCAGGACGCGGTTGCCCTTCAACGGCTTGCCGTGCTCGTTCAAGGCGTCCTGCACCTTACTCAAGACGTAGCGCGGCATGTTGGTGTTGATCTCGGATGCCAGCTCGATGAAGCGGGCGGTGTAGTTCAACGCCCGCAGCTTCCAGGAAAGATACAGCGGGTCGATGGGGATGCAGTGCCCGCCTAGACCGGGACCAGGGGTGAACTTCATGAAGCCGAAGGGCTTGGTGGCGGCCGCCTCGATCACCTCCCACACGTCGATGCCCAGGCGCTCGCACATCAGCGCCATCTCGTTGACCAGGCCGATGTTGACCATGCGGAAGGTATTCTCCAGCAGCTTGGCCATCTCGGCCACCTCGGCGGAGGAGACCGGGACCACCTCCTGGAGCGCCTGGCAGTACCAGGCGACGGCCACCTCGGTGCAGGCAGGGGTAATGCCGCCCACCACCTTGGGGGTGTTCAGCGTGGTCCAATCCTTGCGCCCCGGATCTACCCGCTCGGGGGAGAAAGCCAGGAAGAAATCCTGCCCCACGACCAGCCCGCTTCTTTCGGTGAGCTTGGAGAGCAGGATCTCGCGCGTCGTGCCGGGGTAGGTGGTGGATTCCAGCACGATGACCATGCCAGCGTGCACGTGGCGGGCCAACTCGACGGTAGCATCGATGATGAAGGATAGATCCGGGTCGCCGGTCTTGCGCAGCGGGGTGGGCACGCAGATGCTCACCGCGTCCATCTCTTGCAAACCGGCAAAATCGCTGGTGGCGGCCAGCTTTCCGGAGGCGACCAGGCGGGCCACCTGCTCAGCGGGGACGTCCCGGATGTGACTCTGCCCACTACGCACCTTCTCCACCTTGACAGGGTCCGGATCGAAACCTGTGACGTCGAAGCCGGCCTCGGCAAACACCACCGCCAGGGGCAGGCCGACGTAGCCCAAACCCAGGATGCCGACGCGGGCGCTGCGCTCTTGTATCCGGCGCATGATCTCTTGCTGTGCTGCGTTCATGATCACCTCAAAACAGGCTCAATTGCGTGGGTGGTTCTTTTGGCTCGTTGTGAATCGGCTCACTTTGTTCGGGCGCCTCGGCGGCGCGGGCGATCAACTCCGGCAGGCGGGCAAAATCATTCTCTAGCACGGGTTTCAACGAGGCCTGGTGCAAGGCGGCGGCAGGATGGTACATCGGCACAATTAGCCTGCCCTTCACGCGCAGCGCCTGGCCGTGGACATCGCTGATCTTGGCGTTGGCCAGGTACAGGCCCATCGAATGGCGTCCCAGGGTGATGATCACCTTGGGGTTGATCGCCTGGAGCTGGCGCTCCAGGTAGGCGTTAGTGCACACCTCCACCTCCTCCGGCTTCGGGTCGCGGTTGCCCGGCGGGCGGCACTTCACCACGTTGGTAATGTACACCTGCTGGCGCGATAAGCCAATTTTAGCCAATAATTCTTCCAGGAACTTACCCGCCGCGCCGACGAAGGGGCGCCCCTGCTCGTTCTCGTGAAAGCCCGGCCCCTCGCCGATAAACACCATCTCAGCATTCACCGGGCCTTCGCCCGGAACGGCGTTCTTGCGGGAAAAATGCAGCTCGCACTTCTCACAGGTCGCCACCTCGCGAGCCACTTGTTTCAAGATATCAGTGGGATCCACAGTGCTCCTCCAGGTTAAGATCGGGCGCCAGGATATGGGCCATTGCTGCTGGTGCTCAGCGTAAAGCTTCTCCCGCCCCGCTCTCCAGCCAGGCCAGGTAAGCCGGGTTGAGCGCGGGGACAGTCATGATCAGGGCGTCCTCGTTGTTGTCACGATAATAGCGCGGCCGCCGCCCGACCTCGTCGAAGCGGAAACGGCGGTAAAAGCTGCGCGCCACAGCGTTCCCCTCGCGCACCTCCAGCGTGGCGCTACGGCAGCCCTTGTGAATCGCATCCTGCAAGGCGGTCGCCAGCAGCCGCCGGCCAACGCCGCGTGAGCGGTACTCCGGATGCACGGCAATCGTGGCGATGTGCGCTTCATCCAGGATCACCCAGATCACGATGACGCCCACCACGGTTGCTCCGCTCTCCGACTGTTCCACCTCCGCTACCCAGAGCAACGAGCCGGTGTTCTCGAAAAGCTCGTAACGAAAGGCGCTGGCAGGCCAGGGGAGAGCGAAGGACATCCGGTCGATGGCTTGCACTTGCTCCAGGTCTGCCTCCTGCATGCGGCGGAGGTGAATGGAGGAGGTTGCCGGGTCGGGAGCGGTCATGCAGCCGGTATCGCATCCTGGTAGTGCAGGTACAGCGGGGCCAGCGTCGCCGGGTCAGCCACCTGCCCGGATTGCCAACGTTTCCAGGCCAACTCCGCCAGGAAGGATGGGCGGCGCAGGGACAACGCCGGCGAGGTCAACACGCCCAGACCATGAACGCTCTCCAGGAACTGGCGTTCCTCTAAGGTCAGCTCCCCACACACACGCCCCCCCTGTGGGATTAGCTCGCTGAGCTGCTCCACGGTGAGCACGCTCACCTCGCCGTTCGGCCGCCAGGCGGCTGCTTCCGCCTGGTACCAGCCCACCGCCAGACGCCCCCGCCCGGCGCGGACGACCGCAGCCAGGTGTTCACCAGTAACCGGTTGGGCAAAGGCCAGGACGTCCAGGGTGGGAATGCCCACCAGGGGGATGCGCCGCGCCAGCGCCAACCCCTTGACCAACGCCAGCCCGATGCGCAAGCCCGTGAAGGAACCGGGGCCCAGCGCAGCGGCCAGCGCCTCCAGGTGCTGGGCATCCAGGGCGCACTTCTTCAGCAATTGCGCGACTGCTGGCGCCAACTCCACGGTGTGGTAATCGTTGCTGCTCCAAACGCTCTCGCCGAGCACCTGCGCACCATCGTACAAAGCGATACCCACGACACGGGTGGAGGTATCCACAGCCAGCAGCACCGGCGCAGAGGCTCGCATCACGCCACTCCGTAAACCTGTCTTTTTAAGCCCGCCAGCAGCTCCAGGTAGCGCTGCCCGTGAGCGGTGAAGACCATATCCCGCTGGTCCTCGTCCACATGCTCGAAAGCAACGTTCAAGCACTCGCCGGGGAAGGCGGCCTGGATGCGCTCGGCCCACTCCACCACCAGCGGGCCGCCTTCCAGCATGGCGGCCAGGTCCAGGTCGTAGGCCTCGGCGGCCCCAGACAGGCGATAGGCATCCAGGTGATACAGCACACCGCCGCCCGGGTGGCGGTAGACGTTCACCAGCACGTAGGAGGGGCTGGAAGCCTGATCCAGGGAGCCCCACCCCGCGGCAACGCCCTTCACCAGCGTGGTCTTACCCGAGCCCAATTCACCCACCAGGCAGATCAGGTCGCCGGTGCGGAGGTAGGCGCCCAGGCGCATCCCCAGGCGGCGGGTTTGCTCCGCGCTGCGGCTGATAAACTCCATCGAGTGGGCAGCCAGTACTGGCATGGAGGAAATTATAAGCCCTTCTCCGGGCGGCGCGGAAGAGAACTCCACCCCCGGTCTCACGCCGCCAGGATGATCAGTTTGGCCAACGAAGCCGCCACGCGCTTCAAGCCCACGCTCTCGAAGAAGACGTCCACGATCTCATCGCCGTCTTCGAGCTTGCTGTTCAACACGATCCCGGCGCCCCACACGTGGTGCGAGACGTGCGTGCCGGGCGGGTACTGGGCGGTGAGGGCACGCGACGCGGGGGCAGCTACCGCCTCCCAGCCATCCAGCAAGTCAGAGTGGGCCGCGGTAAGCCGCCTGGAGCCGAATTGCGCCCCCCTGAACTCCACCAGGCTAGGGGGAATCTCGTCGATGAAGCGGGAGGGTGCGACCGGTTCTGTATAACCGAACATGTTGCGGTTGCGGGCGTAGACCAGGTGGAGGCGATCCATGGCGCGAGTGACGCCCACGTACAGCAGGCGGCGCTCCTCCTCCAACTGCTCCGGGTCCTCGAAGGAACGGTTGTGCGGCAAGGTGCCATCGTTCAACCCGACGATGAAAACGTTGGGAAATTCCAATCCTTTGGCGGCGTGTAGAGTGAGCAGGGTCGCCGCCTCGGCGCCCTCCTGGAACGTGTCCTGGTCGGATACCAGGGCGACCTGTTCCAGGAAGGCCTCCAGCCCCTGCGCCTGGAACTCGGCGGCCAGGCGGCGCAGCTCGACCAGGTTATCCCAGCGGTCCTGGCCTTCCTCCGTCCCGTCATCGATGTAGGCGCGGTAATCCACGTCCTGCAGGATGCGGTCCATAAGCTGCACCGGAGAGTGAGACTCGCGCAGGGCACGCCAGCCCGCCAGCAGCTCCCCGAAATGGGAGAGGGCTGCCTGCGCCCGACCGGAAAGCGCCTCGCTGGCGGCAGCGGGGGCGCGAGCGGCCATGGTCAGCAAGTACTCGCCGGGACCGACTCCGGTCGCTTTAGCCTGCGTGCGCAAGGCAAGGTAGGTCTTGTTGCCGATGGTGCGCGGCGGGGTGTTGATCACCCGCGTCAGGCTGACCTCGTCGCGAGGGTTGTGCACCAGGCGCAGGTAAGCGACCACATCCTTCACTTCTCGCCGGCCGTAGAAGCGTTGCGCTCCAACCAGCTTGTAAGCCAGACGGTAGCGCAAGAAAGTCTCCTCCAGCACGCGGGATTGGGCGTTGGTGCGGTACATCACGGCGCATTCGGCCAGGCGGGCTTTGCCGCCTGCCGCCAACTCGGTGATCGTGCGGGCGACGTAATCGGCCTCCTCGTGGTCGTTTTCCGCCTCGTAGAGCGTGACCGTATCGCCTATCCCGCGCTCGGTGAAGAGCTGTTTGGGCTTGCGATGAGGGTGATTGGCGATGACCGCCATGGC
>JAQUAE010000379.1 GCA_028687395.1 Anaerolineales bacterium
CCAGCGTGCTGATTTTTACGCCCGTTCAGGCAGGCGACAACGTCCGCCGCAAGGCGAGTGACGTGAAAGCTGGCGACCTGATCTTGCCCAAAGGGCGACGCCTCCAGCCGCAAGACCTGGGCATGCTAGCCATGTTCGGCATGCGCCTGGTAGCAGTTACCCGCAGGCCGCGTGTAGCGTTGATTTCCACTGGAGATGAGCTCCAGCCGCTCGACTCTGCGCTGCAGCCGGGTAAGATTTATGACTCGAACAACACCCTGCTATCCGCCCAGGTGGAAAAATATGGCGGAGAGAGTCTGTGCTTCGGGGTGGTTCCCGACGAGGCGGCGGCTATCGAAGCTGTCTTGGACCGGGCGGTAGCTGGCGGGGCGGACTTGATCGTCTCATCGGCGGGGGTGAGCGTCGGCGCTTTCGATTATGTCCGCCACGTCGTGGAACGGAATGGCCATCTGCAATTCTGGCGGGTGAACATGCGCCCAGGGAAGCCGCTGGCTTTTGGGGTGTATCGCAGCGTCCCGTTCATCGGCCTGCCCGGCAACCCTGTTTCGGCGTTCGTTACCTTCGAACTTTTCGTTCGCCCGGCGCTGCTGAAAATGAAGGGTATCGAGGGCGATGAACGCCGCATCCAGAGCGTCACCCTGGTCGAGGCGGTGGAATCAGACGGTCGGGAGAGTTACCTGCGCGCCGTGGCGCGGGAGGAGGACGGCCAGTGGGTCGCCCGGCTCACCGGGCACCAGGGTTCCGGCAACCTGTTCTCCCTGGTGCAAGCCAACGCGCTGCTCATCATCCCAGCAGGGGTGCGGGCCCTCGCCAAGGGGAGCCGGACGCAGGCGTGGATTTTGTAGCTGCTCGTGCGATCGAGTTGGTGTGCATAATATCAAATTCAGGAGGTAGACATGCCCCGGATTCGGTGCCATTATGTGGATTGTGTTTTGTTAGACGACGGTTACTGCGGCGCGGCGGCGATCGAACTTGACCCTGATATGGGCTGCATGACTTATAAGCGTGCCGACGACCTTGCGATAGGGGACGAGTGGGAAGAGGAAGAGTCCGAAGAGCTCGAAGAATGGGAGGACATGGAGATCGAGGACGAGGACGATGAGCTGTGGATCGATGAGGACGAGTATTGATTCGCTTGTTCGAACGCTCGACCTACGCAGCCGGATGCTTAGCGGGGCTGCTTGTGGGGGAAACCCTGGAGGGTGCCTGCCAGCGTGGCCACGAAGCCGCGGCGCGCATCGTCGGCGCGCTGGGCACGCTGGGCGGCTGGTTGCAGTGACCTGTTTACGGGCTGGCGGTGATGGCCATGTTGCCCAGCGCTGACCAGGAATCCAGAAACTGTTCCACGCTCTTGGTGTAAATCGTGTCGCCGTTGAGGTAGCTGACGGTCGTCGCCGTGTAGGCGGTGACGATGACTGTGTGCTCGTAGCGGGCGACGATGGTGGGCAACCAGTCGCTGGGGGTGTAGTAAACGGGGATGCCGTTCTCAACCGAACCGACAATCCAGGCCATCACCGGGCGTTTGGCGGCAATCTCGGCCTGCAGGTCGATCCAGCGCAGGGGGCGGTGGGCATAGGCGAGTAGCCCATACGAGCGCAGCACCTCGGCGACCGGCTCGGCGTGCACGCCGTAAGCGTTGGGCGGGATTTGTCCCCAGGCGCCATACACGCTGCCCACGAAGCCCTTGTCCGGGTTATCCGAATGGGGCAGCTTGTTGTAGAACTTGATCTCATCAATGGTGATGCCAAAGTAGCCGGCCCAATCCACGGCAGAGCGCGATTCACAATCCAGGGGCAGGGATTGGTCTTCGCCGCTGATGGCGCCGATCTTTGCTGAAGGCGACACCCAGGGGACAGGCGGGGGAGCAGTTGGCGGTGGGGGTGAGGCGCTGATCGATGACGCCAGGCACCAGGAATTCAGTGCGCCGGTGTCATTCGCGTAGCGATCAGAGACGTTCAAGCGCCACTCTCCCTGGATCGCATCGCCATCGAAGGCGCTCAGCGCAGCTTGAGGTAAGTAGATTCCGGAGATCGCCGCCGGAGTTACAGCGCATTTGTCCTCGACTGGCGAAGTGATTTCGTCGTCCAGGATAGCTTTGACGTTGTTCTCGCCACAACCCAGCGAGCTGGCTGGCTTTCCAGGCCGGTGGAGGAGGGTGATGGATTTCTGCGTCTCCTGGTGGGAGAGGCTGACGATCAGGTCGCCCACCCAGGCGTGGCTGATATCCAAGCTGATGTCCAGGTCAACAATGATGCGCGGGTCGGCTACCTGCAGCTTGTGAGTGATCCCAGTCGAATTGTTATCCGGGATGGCGATAGGGCTGTTAATTGAGCTGCAGAAAAGCAGGCGTTCGGGCGGGATGACCGGCGGCGGGGTGCTTTTGTAGATGAGGGGCAGGTAAATGGGCAGGGTGGGGGTCACGCTAGTGAGCGGCAGGCTGGCCTCCAGGGTCACCGTAAACAGCTCCAGCGCGGGGAGAGGAGTCTCGGTTGGTGTAAATGTCTGGGTGAGGGTCAGTTCAGGGGTAGCGCTCGCCTCCAGGGTGGGAGAGAGTATAGGGGTGAGGGTCGCTGGCGTTGCACCGATAGTCGGCTCAGTTTCTGAGGGAGTGGTCTCCTGGGGAGGGGCGGGCGTCTCTGATGGCGCC
>JAQUAE010000380.1 GCA_028687395.1 Anaerolineales bacterium
TGAGTGTCGATTAGGGGGAAATATACCACAAAAAACGCTCCGGTCAATCCTGTCATCTTTAAGCCAGGTTGCGTAACGGGATAGGAGAAATTTGTAACGCCCACCACAAACGATGCTGGTTGAAGGGTTCAGCCAGTCGCTCGATGGGAGTATGGCTGGAGAAGAGAGGTACGAAGTGCCCATCGCGGTCCTTGCGCGAGAGGTGCGAGGCGTCGTGTTGCGCATTGTGAGAGGAGGCGAGTAAAAGCAGGCGCGCTCGCCCGACAGCCGGGGGCTGAGTCTTGGTTGCCCAGTTCTTCATACTTCGGCGAATGATATGATCGGTCATGTCATCCATCTGTTTACCTCAAGAACTCTCGTAGTGAAATTCCGGCAGCAATTTCCCCAAACCAAGGTATTTCTTCAGCGCGTGGCGGCCATAATGCAGGCGAGATTTCACCGTCCCGCCAGGCACCTCCAGAATCGTCGCAATTTCCTGGACGGAGAGGTCGTTCAGATAATACAGCACCACCACCACCCGCTGTTGCACCGGCAAGGCCGATATGGCTTGCTGAACCTGGCGCCATTCATCGTCCAGCTCAACCTGGGCGTAGGGATGATTCTCCGCGCCGCCGGAGATCCAATCGATCAGATCCTCCAAGGGCCGAAACCAGCGCTGGTTACGCTTCACCCAGGTGTAGGCCAGGTTGGTCGTCATGCGATACAACCAGGGCTCGAGCGGCCGCAAGGGATCTATGTGATCGGCGAAGCGATGCAAGCGCAAGAAAACGTCTTGCAACAGGTCGCTGGCCGCGTCGACATCCCCCGTGATAGCCAGAGCGGTGCGATACACCCGGTGGCGATGACGATCGTAGAGCTCACCCAACGCGTCTAGGCAGCCGCTTTGGAGTTGGAGGACCAACTCCTGGTCGCTTTGATTTGGCATATGTCCCTACCCGGATAGGTTCAATAATTATACTCGCGCCTGAGGAAAAGGTTCAAGTTTTTTCATGGAGGGCTGAACTCTGTTTAAAATGATCTGCGCAGAGGCGTCATTAGAGCGAGCGGGCACGTGCAGAGCGCGGGGACTGCGAGTCGAGCAGCGAGCAAGGAATCTCAGGTTAGCCCTCCTCCTCCTGCCCGAGGCGCATGCTGGCGTAGGAGATATACCTGCGCGGATGCAGCCTGCCCTCCTCCAACGCGGCGAGCACAGCGCAACCCGGCTCGTGCAGGTGGGTGCAATCATTGAACTGGCAGTCCTTGACCAGAAGCCGCAGCTCGGGGAAATAGCCATCCAGCTCGGCTGGCTGGATATCCCACAACGCCAGCGCCTTCAAACCGGGGGTGTCGGCCAGGTAGCCGCCCTCCGGCAGGGCGAACAGTTCCTTCACTACCGTAGTGTGCTTGCCCTTATTCGTCGCCTGGCTGACCTCGTCGACCCGAAATTCGACCTGCGGCAGCAGGCGGCTGAGCAGGCTGGATTTGCCCGCCCCGGAAGGTCCGGCAAACAGGGAAACCTTGCCCTTCATCTGCCGGCGCAAGGCAGCCACCCCCGCTCCCGTTTTGGCGCTGGTGAAGAGCACAGGGTAGCCCAGCGCGGGGTAATGAGCGAACGCGGCGCGGGCCTCCTTGCGCGATACCAGGTCAGTCTTGTTGGCGACGACCAGGGCAGGAATTTGCTGCCGCTCGGCAATGACCAGGAAGCGGTCCAGCATGCCGAAGCGCGGCGCAGGTCGAGCGCAGGCAAAGACGAAGACTGCCTGGTCGGGATTGGCGATGATGATCTGTTGGTAGGCGCCTTTGGGAGTGGGCGCCATGCGCGAGAGCATGCGCTGGCGGGGCTCGATGGCTTCGATGACCCCCGCGCCGCCGTTCAGAGGTGTCACCTCCACCCAATCCCCAATGGCAATGAGGCTACCGCTGCGCGGACCTTTCTTCAGGCGGCCGCGCAGGCGGCAAAACAAGGCTCCCTGCGGCGTAGCCACAGTGTAGAAGCCGGATTGCGAACGAATGACCAGACCACGCAGCAATAGCATCGAGTACCAATCTCTCCCTCCACATCCCCATTAAGGCGCGGGGATGGGGAAAAGTAAAACAGGAGAGGCAGCCGGCGGCGTGCCTCTCCTGTAATTTTAATCGAAAGTGAAGTTCGGGTGAGCGCCCGCCTCGACCCACCCTGATGGAGGCCGGGCAGGCAATGTCCCCCGCAGGCCTCATGCGCCGCCCTTGCCGCGCAGGCGTGGGTCGAGGATATCACGCAAAGCGTCGCCTACCAGGTTCCAGGACAGCACAAAAAGTACGATAGCCGTACCAGGGTAAATCACGATGTACCAGTATTTGGCCAGGGAGGGGATCCAGTTGCGCGCAAAGCTGATCATCTGCCCCCAGTCCGCATAGCCGCGCTGGGCGCCCAGGCCCAGGAAGCTGAGGGCGGCGAAGGTCAACACGTACGAGCCGATGTCCATCGAGGCAATGACCAGCACCGGAAAGACGGCGTTGGGCAGCAGGTGGCGGACGAGGATGCGCATATCGGAAGCGCCGATCACCCGCGCCGCCAGGGCGTATTCGTACTCGCGCACCGCCAGGATGTTGCCGCGGATGACGCGGGCGTAGGTCATCCAGCCGAAGATGATGATGGCCAGCATGCCGGTCAATATTTGTA
>JAQUAE010000034.1 GCA_028687395.1 Anaerolineales bacterium
AGTTCTTTCTTAGCGTTTTTGGTCATGTCGTGTTCCCTTTAGCTCCCGTTGGAGAAGCCCTAAGGGTAACACTTTTATTGAGCCAACGATCATTCGAAAAGTAAGATTTTCATTGAGGCAATTCGCCTCGCAACCCTCCTTTCGTCCTTGTGCTATAATCGCGCCCGCGAGGTAACCTTGGCATGCTAAAAAAATTCGTCACCATCTTTGGGGGTGACCCAAACAAGCGCGAGCTCGAAAAATTCGCCCCCCTCCTGGATCAGATCAATGCCCTCGAAGCCGAATACGAACGGCTCAGCGAAGACGCACTGCTGGATAAAACCGCCCAATTCCGCGCCCGCCTCTCCGGCGGCGAATCCCTCGACGACCTGCTCCCCGAGGCCTTTGCCGCCGTGCGCGAGGCTAGCAAGCGCACCATCGGCCTGCGCCATTACGACGTGCAGATGATCGGCGGCATCGCCCTGCACCAGGGCAAGATCGCCGAGATGCGTACCGGCGAGGGCAAGACTCTCGTCGCCACCCTGCCCCTCTACCTCAACGCCCTGGTCGCCCAGGGCGCCCACCTGGTGACCGTCAACGACTACCTCGCCCGCCGTGATGCCCGCTGGATGGGTCCCATCTACAACGCCTTGGGCATGTCCGTCGGCGTCCTCCAGATGGCCGTGCGCACCGAGAGTGGGCGCAAAGCCTACCTGGTCGACCTGCAGCGTGAATCCCCCCACGAAGACCAGCGCCAGTTGCGCATGGTCTCCCGCCAGGAAGCCTACCTGGCCGACATCACCTACGGCACCAACAGCGAGTTCGGCTTCGACTACCTGCGCGACAACATGGCCATGCGCTGGGACGACCGCGTCCAGCGCGGCCATTACTACGCCATCGTCGACGAAGTGGACAACGTCCTCATCGACGAAGCCCGCACCCCGCTCATCATCTCCGGCCCCGCCCAGGATGAATCCGAGTGGTACTACCGCATGGCCCAGGTCGTCAAGAGCCTGCGCCCCGAGGATTACGAGGTCAACGAGCGCGACCGCAATGTCACCCTCACCGAGCTGGGTGAGGCTAACGTCGAAGAGCTGCTCGGCATCCCCCTGCGCGACCCCGACCGCCCCGAAGACGTCACCCTCGAACAGGCCCGCTTGCTCGGCTACCTCGAGCAGGCTATGCGCGCCCAGCACCTCTTCCACCGCAACAAGGATTATCTGGTGCAGACCGGTAAGGTGGTCATCGTCGACGAGTTCACCGGCCGCCTCATGCCCGGCCGCCGTTGGTCCGATGGCCTCCACCAGGCGGTTGAGGCCAAGGAAGGCGTGCGCGTCGAAGCCGAGAACGTCACCTACGCCACCATCACCATCCAGAATTACTTCCGCATGTACGCCAAGCTGGCCGGCATGACCGGCACCGCCTTGACCGAAGCCGAAGAATTCAGCAAGATCTACAACCTGGATGTGCTCGCCATCCCCACCAACCTGGAATACATCGCCTCCCTGCCCGAATCCGGCCTGGAGGAGTTGGAAGGGCGCGATGAAGACGGTTACAAGTACCGCTACTACGCCCGCAAAGAGCCCCCCGACCAGCCCGTCTTCTGGAAGCGCAAGGACTACCCCGACCTGGTCTACCGCACCGAGGAGGCCAAGCTGCGCGCCATCATGCAGGAAATCCTGCACTACCACGTGCGCGGCCGCCCCATCCTCGTCGGCACGACCTCCGTCGAGCTCTCCGATCGCGTCTCCGCCCGCCTGCGCGCCGAGCCCTTGCGCCGCCTGATGCAGGTTACCCTGCTGCGCCGCGCCTGGTTCCAGGCGAACCAGCGCGAGGAGGATGGCCGCGCCATCCCCGACCTGCAATTCCTCAACGCCCCCCTCGACCAGCTCGACACCGCCCAGATGCGCAAGCTGGCGCGCGACCTGGAGATCCCCTTCAACCCCGAAGAGCCCTCCAACCTGGCCCGCCTGCTGGAGCTCCTCCGCCTCGCCCCAGAAGATGAGAAGCGCCTGACCGCCGTCCTGCAGGGCGGCATCCCCCACCAGGTGCTCAACGCCCGCAAGCACACCGAGGAATCCCAGATCATCGCCGGCGCTGGCGCCTTTGGCGCGGTGACCATCGCCACCAACATGGCCGGCCGCGGCGTCGACATCAAGCTCGGCGGCGAGCTGGCCGAGGAAATCCTCAGCGCCGTCAATCGCGTCCTGCGCCGCGCCGGTCACGCCGACCCCTACGACCTCCCCATGCAGGCTCGCCGCGAAGCCCTGCTCGCCCTGCAGCCCTCCGATTACGGCATCTACGAGACCGAGGTGCAATTCTTCCTCACCCACATGGAAGATATGGAAAAGGTGCGCTCCCTGGGCGGTCTGCACGTCATCGGCTCCGAGCGCCACGAAGCCCGCCGCATCGATAACCAGTTGCGCGGCCGCGCCGCCCGCCAGGGCGACCCGGGCTCCTCCCGCTTCTACCTCTCCATGCAGGATGAGCTCATGCGCCTCTTCGGCGGGGAGCAGGCCAATTCCCTCATGCAGCGCCTGCAGATCGACGACGCCGTCCCCCTCGAGGTCGGCCTCGTCGGTCGCCTGGTGGAACAATCCCAAACCCGCGTCGAGGGCGCCAACTTCGACGTCCGCAAACACCTCCTCGAATACGACGACGTGCTCAACTCGCAGCGCGCCCGCATCTACTCCCAGCGCGACCGCATCTTCCAGAAGGAAGACCTCAGCGAAGACGTCAGCGAGATGCTGCGCAGCGAGCTCACCCGCCGCATCCCCCAATCCCTCGAGGACGAAGAAGGTCCCTGGAAGCTGGTCGCCTGGCTCGACCAGGTGCAGCCCCCCCTGGGCATTAACTCGCATGTCTTCCCACCCTATTCCATCCGCCTCGTCCTAGACCGCCTGCTCGAAGAAGCTGACCCCAATCCGGGTGGGCTGGCGACCCTTGACCCCTCCACCGCCCTTCCCACCTTGCTCGAAGTTGCTAGCCGCTCCCTGCAGGCCGAGGAGAGCCACCTGCTCAACGCCGTCAACCAGTTGCTCGACCAGGCGCGCGACCGCCTGCAATCCCAGATCGACGAGCGCCTGGAAGCCGTGGACACCTTCTTCGAAGGGCTGGAACTCGAGGAGGAAGGCGCCGAGCCGCGCAGCCTGCGCCAGCTCCAGGATGAGCTTTCCGCCGTCCTGCGGGCACCCCTGCGCCTCACCCCCGAGCAAGTCCGCCTGCTGCGCGATGACCCCAGCCAGGTGCGTGACCTGGTGCGCAAGCAGGCTGCCGAGTATATCGTCAACCAGTCCACCGCCCGCCTGGTCGCCTCCGTTGAGCGCCGCCTCGAGGAAACCCTTGATCTGAACGCCCCCCAGTTGAACCCCGAGGATTGGTCCAGCTTCTCCAGTGCCATCCTGGACGCCTTGGAAGCTGCCTTCACCCGCCGGCGGGAGCGCCTCTTGAGCCCTGGCCAGGACGGCGCCATCACCCGCGACCTGGAAGACGCCCTCGCTCGCCTATCCGGCCCGCTGGATCGCTTCGCTCTTACCGAGCTGCTCTTGCTCATGCCCCAGGGCTCGCGCACCGCCTTCGACCGGCGCACCCACCGCAAGCTGCAGGTGCGCACCGTGCGCCTGAACTACGTCTACTACGCCGCCCAACTGCTCGAAGACCGCGACCCGCAGCAGATCGCCCAGGACGTGCTCGACCACCTCGAGGAAGCCCTGGCCAACGTTCGCCTGGCGCTCGGCGTTGCCGAATGGAACCGCATCTCCGCCCTCACCATCGCCGACCTGGACGAGCTCGCCCAAAAAGGCCTGCGCACCGCCCTCGGCGAGGACGCCTTCGCCGCGGCTTATTCCCAGCCGCTCAACGCCCTGCCTGCCGACCTGCGCGACCGCATTGTCCCCGAGCTCGGTCGCCAGGCTGTCACCGCCCTCTACCGCCAGTTGCTCCTGGCGGTCATCACCGAGCTGTGGGTGGATTACCTCACTCAAATGGAAGCCCTGCGCGTCTCCATCGGCCTGGAAGCCTATGCTCAACGCGATCCGCTGGTGCAATACAAATCCCGCGCCTCCGCCCTCTTCCAAGACCTGTTGACTAACATCCGCATGGGCGTCGTCTCGCGCATGTTCACCTACCGGCCGCGCGAGCTCAGCTCGTTGCAGGTCTCCATCGCTCGCCCCGAGGCTGCTCCTGCGCCGTCAATTGCAGAAGCATCTCAAGCCGCCCTTCCCGCCGCCCAAACCGCTGCCTCCGGCGAAGCTGCTACTGAAAAAACCTCCCGGAAACGCCGCCGCCGAGGCAAGCGCTGACCTCTGGTAGCACCTGCCTTCCAAGGGCTTTCATAACTGTAAGCTAGGGTTCCGTCTCTGCTGGCGAATTGTGTGATAGGCTTTGCCGAGGCGCCATGGATTCGGTACCAACCTCCACAACTGGTCCACGCGACCTGCAAGAGTTCGTCCAATCCCTCCCCAAGATCGACTTACACCGCCACCTGGAGGGATCGTTGCGCTTCGAGACGGTGCGCGAGCTCGCCCGCCGTAACGAGCTGGATTTGCCTTCCACTGGCCAACTGCGCACCATGGTGCAGATCCAGGAAGACGAACCGCTCAACTTCGAGAACTTCCTCTCCAAGTTCTCCACCCTGCGCCTCCTCTATCGTTCCCCCGAGGTCATCGGCCGCATCATCCGCGAAGCCATCCAGGACGCCGCCGCCGATAACCTCCGTTACCTCGAGCTGCGCTTCACCCCCGTCGCCTTGAGCAAAGCCCAGGGTTTCCCCCTCTCCAGGGTGATCGATTGGGTGGTGGAGAGCGCCCGAAGCGGTGAGCAGGAATTCGGCGTCACCACCCGCTTGATCGTCAGCGTCAACCGTCACGAAAGCCCGCCGCTGGCCGCCCAGGTTTCCTACCTGGCCATCGAGCGCCAGGAAGACGGCGTCGTCGGCCTCGACCTGGCCGGCAACGAGGCCGATTTCCCCGCCGAGCTTTTCACCCATATCTTCCAGAATGCCCGCCGCAAAGGGTTGCACGTCACCGTGCATGCCGGCGAGTGGGGCGAAGGCAACAACGTCGCCCAGGCCCTGGAGGCGTTCGAAGCCGAGCGCATCGGTCACGGCATCCATATCCTCCAGTCCCCCAACTCCTTGAAGAAAGCCCTCCAGGCCGGCGCGGTCTTCGAAGTCTGCCTGACCAGCAACTACCAATCCGGCACCCTTGCCCCCGACGAACCCCACCCGCTTCCCCAGATGCTGGCTGCCGGCCTGAAAGTCACCCTCAACTCCGACGACCCCAGCGTCTCGGGCATCGATTTATCCCACGAATATCGTTTTGCCTTGGAAAAAGCAGGTCTCTCTCTGGAGCAGCTCCGCGCCTGTGTCCTGACGGCTGCCAGTTCCGCCTTCTTGCCCCCTGAGCAGCGCCAGACCCTCCTCCAGCGCCTTTCCGCTGAGTTCCCCCAGTCCTACCCCGATCCCGCCGCTCGCTGAACTTCCTCCTGCTCGCCGGCGCCTGACCTACTTACCTAATGTCCTGCGTTCCCACTCCGCCACCGCTGCCTTCAGCGCCGCCCGGATGTCCTCGTCCGGCACCTCGTTGACCCCCGCATACTGTTCCAGCCCCACCATCACCACCAGGCCCTTACCCGGCGGTTCCACCAGCCGGATGCCCCGCTTTTCCAGGGGCGTCCCCACCAGCTTCTCCTGCAGGATCTCGTCCACCTGCGCGGCAATGCTCTTCAGCGCCGGTTGGGCAGGCGTCTCCGGCCTCAGGGCGCGCGTCACCACGTCAACCACGTTCAGGCTCGGCGGCTTCACTCCTTCCAGCGCCGGCTCGACCTCGCCCGTCGCCAGGCTCGCCCGCTGCGCCTCCACAGCCTCCTGGGGTGCAGTGGCCACCCCCGCCGGCTCGGGCGCGCTGGCCGGGGCGCTGCTTGGACCCACCCAGGCGCGCAGTTGGTCGAATATGTGCGCCAGGTACGCCCGGTTTTCCAGTCCGAGCTCGTCCATCGAACGGATGAAGCGCCCCCGCACCTGCAAGAAGACCTTCCTCCTGCTGCCGTCGGTGAACAGGCGCGCCACCTCCACCAACCCGCTCCGCTCCGGAGCCAGGCTCTCCCTCGCCCGCTCCTCGCGCTCACGCGGCCTGCTCTTCCGAAACGGCGAGATGCTGATGCCTAGAACCAGCCCGACCACGCCGCAGATCATCGCTATGACAAAGGCAACCGTCGGATCCATGTTCAACTTCTCCGATAGTGGATTTGTGCTGGAGGTTGATACCGCTCACCTCGCATACAGGGGTGGGTTCACCCATTTAGGTAGCCGCGTTGTGGTAGTGTGATTGGCCGCGCCTCCCCCGCCGCGAGCGCGTTGGGGTTAGCTGGCTTCCCGCGCCTGGCACACCGGGCAGAAATGGCTGCTACGCTGGCCGATGACCAGGCGCGCGATGCTCGTTCCGCAAGTATAGCATGCTTCCCCGGTGCGTTTGTAGACCCGGAAATAATTCTGGAAATCCCCGCCGCGATACACCCAGTCGATGCTCGCCCCGTTACGGCGGATGCCCTCCTCCAACGCCGTGCGGATGCCGCGCCACAGCCCTTCCGCCTGCGCCGCGCTCACTCTATTCGAAAGCGCCAGCGGGTGCAGGCGCGCCAGGTGCAGCGCCTCGTCGGTGTAGATGTTGCCCAACCCGGCGATGAACGTCTGGTCGAGCAGCAGCGGCTTCAATTGCCGCTTGCGCCTCTGCAGCCCCTCGTACAGCACCTCCCAGGTGAAGCTTGCTTCCAGCGGTTCGGGCCCCAGGCCGCCCACCACCTCCTCAGCATCATTCACCAGCCAGATGCGCCCGAACTTGCGCGCGTCGTCGAACGCCAGGCTCGTGCCGCTCTCGAGGGTCAACCGCGCCCGCTCGTGACTACCCGCGGGGGTGCGTGCATCCTCCACGCGCAGGTCGCCGCTCATCCGCAGGTGGATGAGCAGCGCGGCCTCGTTCAAGTCTATAATCAGGAATTTGCCTCGCCGCCGCACGCCGAGCACCGTCTGCCCGATGATCTGCCGCTCGAACGCCCCCACCGAGGGGCGCGCCAGGCTGCGCTCCCAGAACAACTGCGCCGCCTGCACGCGTTGCCCCACCAGGGACGGGCTCCCCTCCATCCCCTGGCTCAGACGCCTCGCGATGGTCTCCACCTCCGGCAGCTCGGGCATGCCTCACTCGTCGAACATCTCGCCCACGCTGCGCCCCTCGTGCGCCCGCAGGATAACCTCCCCAATCAGCGGCGCCACCGAAAGCACCGTCAGCTTGTCTCCGATCAGTGCATATTTTTTTTTGGAGATGGGCACGCTGTCCGTGGTAATGATCTCGTCGAACGCCAGCTCCGCCAGCCGCTCCGCCGCCGGCGGCGAGAACACCGGGTGGACGAATACCAGGAACACCCGCTGCGCCCCCTGTGATTTGACCAGCTCGAAGTCCGAGGCCACCGAACCCCCCGTGTCCACCTCGTCGTCCACGATGATCACGTCCCGCCCCTTCACGTCGCCGATCAGCGAGAGCGCCTCCGGCTCGTCGTACTTTCCGGCGCGCCGCTTTTCGATGAACGCAATGGGCACATTCAGGTTGGCCGCAAAATTGCGCCCTTTCTTGGCAAAGCCCAGGTCTGCCGCTACCACCACCGGGTCGTTCATCGTCGGCACCTTCTTGACCATGTAATCGGTCAGGATGTGGAACGCCGAGAGCACGTCCCCGGGGATGGAGAAGAAGCCCTGAATCTGCCCCGCGTGCAGGTCGAGGGTGATATAGCGGTCCGCCCCCGCCACCTCGATCATGTCTGCCACCAGCCGTGCCGTAATCGGCACCCGCGGTTTGTCCTTCTTGTCCGAGCGGGCGTAACACAGATAGGGGATCACCGCCGTCACCCGCGCCGCCGAATCCAGCCGTAGCGTCTGCAGCATGATCAGCAGTTCCATCAGGTTGCGGTGCACCGGCGCCGAGGTGGTCTGCAGCACATACACGTCCTGCCCGCGCACGCTCTTGTGCAGTTGCACGAACAGGTTGTCGTTCGGGAACAACGTCACGTCCCGCTTGCTCAAGGGCAGCTTCAGGTATTTGGCGATCTTGGCTGCCAGCTCCGGGCACCCCGTCCCCGCAAATAATTTGATCTCGCCGTAAATATTGGTATCCCTTACTGGATGATGGACCATCTCCTGCTCCCTGGTTGATTTTATAGGAAAGCCCTCCTCGCCAATCGCCCTTCCTCCATGACGCTCGCTTTATTGCGCTTGCCGCGCCTCCCATTCCGAGCGCAGCACGCTCATATACAAGACATTCAGCGCCTTCCCACCTCGAAACTCCGCCTCTCGAAAGCGCCCCTCGTGCACGAACCCCACCTTCTCGTACGCCCGAATCCCCCGCAGGTTGGTCTCATAGACGCGCAGGTAAACGCGGTTCAGGTTCAGCGTCTCGAACCCGTGGCGCAGCAGCAGGCGCAGCGCGTCGCCTCCATAGCCCTTGTTCCAGTAGCGCTTCTCCCCGATGAAGATGCCCACCGCCGCGCTGCGGTTGCGCCAGTCGATCTTCCCCAGCGCGCAGTTGCCCACCGGCGTCCACGCCGTCCCCTCGCTCACCTCGATCACCAGAGGGTGTTCGGCCGGCGGTGAACTCAGCATGTTCTCGAACCAGCGCTCCTCTTCGGCCAGCGAAAAGGGGAATATCAGGTCCAGGTAAGCGTGCACTTCCGGGTCGTTTAGCCAGGCGGTGAAGAGCGGCAAATCCTCGCGCTCGATCGCTCGTAATCGTACCCGTTCGCCGTAGATCACCCTGAGCCTCCATCCAGCAACCGTCGGGCGGCCTCGCCCGGCGAGAGCTCGCGCTCCACCAGGCCTCTCAGCACACCCTGGTAACGCTCGTCGCTGATCGTCGCCCGCCAGCGCCCCACCAGGCTGGCCTGCACCAGCGCCCTCAGCTCCGCCTCCAGGCGCGCCTGCTCGCGCCGTTGCCACTCTCCGCTGACTTGCAGGTAAGCGCGGTGCGCCTCGATCGCCTCCGCCACCTCGGCGATGCCCATCCCCTCTGTCGCTACTGTGCACAGCACCGGAGGCCTCCACGCCCGCCTATCGCCTCCCTCGTCTACTCCCGCCGCGCCTTCTCCGGCGTGATGCGCCAGCTCGACCTGCGCCGGCTCCGCCAGCATCAGCATGTTGCGCAGGGCGCGCTCCGTGTTCTCCACCCCCGGCCGGTCGGCTTTGTTGACCACCAGGATGTCGGCAATCTCCAGGATGCCCGCCTTGATCGCCTGGATGTCGTCCCCCAGGCCCGGTGCCTCGATCACAATGGTCGTGTGCGCCATGCGGGCGATGTCCACCTCGTCCTGTCCTGCGCCCACCGTCTCGATCAGGATCACCTCGAACCCCGCCGCGTCCAGCACCTGTGCAAACCCCGAAGTCGCCGCTGCCAGGCCCCCCAAGGCGCCCCGCGAGGCCATCGAGCGGATGAACACGCCCGGGTCGCCCGCCAGGTCGCGCATGCGCACCCGGTCTCCCAGCAGGGCTCCCCCAGTGAACGGGCTGGAGGGGTCCACGGCGATCACGCCCACCCGCCGTCCGGCGCCGCCACCAGCCTGCCTGCGGTAATGCTGCGCCAGTTGGTTCACCAGCGAAGACTTCCCCGTCCCTGGCGCCCCGGTCACGCCTATCAGGTGCGCCTGGCCGGTGTGCGCAAACAGCTCGTTGAGCGCCGCCATCCCCTCCGCGCTCCCGCTCTCCACCTGCGTTAAAAGTCTGGCTAATGCCAGCCGGTTACCATCCAGTACTGAAGCTGCCAGTGACATCCAACCTCGACAAATTGACGCTGAACGTTACGGCTTGGCTGGCCCTTCTCGCCCGGCTACAGCCTGTCGAATATCTCTGATGATCTCTTCGCTCAACGTGCCTGGCCCATAAACACCCACCACGCCCATAGCCTTCAGCCGCGGCACATCCTCGTCGGGGATGATGCCGCCGATGAACACCTTGACGTGCTCTTGTCCGTTGGCCTTGAGCAGTTCCAGGACCCGCGGCGCCAGCGCCAAGTGCGCTCCGGATAGGATGGAAAGGCCCACCACCTCCACGTCCTCCTGGAGCGCCGCTTCGGCGATCATCTCCGGCGTCTGTCGCAGGCCGGTGTAGATCACCTCCATGCCGGCGTCGCGCAGGGCCCGCGCCACGACCTTCGCCCCCCGATCATGCCCGTCCAGGCCCGGTTTCGCAATTAATACGCGGATTTTTCTCTCGCTCATCTTCCCTTTTCACATGTTGTGTGCTGCTTCCGATTATACCGCGTTCACACTCCGCCCCTACGATGGCGAATTGCCTCAATGAAAATCTTACTTTTCGAATGATCGTTGGCTCAATAAAAGTGTTACCCTTAGGGCTTCTCCAACGGGAGCTAAAGGGAACACGACATGACCAAAAACGCTAAGAAAGAACT
>JAQUAE010000035.1:0-8331 GCA_028687395.1 Anaerolineales bacterium
ATTCGTTCTACCGCGATAGCGAGCGGCGCTCGCTCGACCTGGAAAGGGCGGGCTTGAATTTCCTGGGGGTGGGCATTTCGGGCGGCGAGGAAGGCGCATTGTGGGGACCGAGCATCATGCCCGGCGGTCATCCCCAGGCTTACGCCATGATCCAACCGGTGTTCACCGCCATCGCGGCCAAAGTGGACGGCGACCCGTGCGTGACCTACATCGGCGAGCGCGGCTCGGGGCATTTCGTCAAGATGGTGCACAACGGCATCGAGTATGGCGACATGCAGTTGATTGCTGAAGCATACGACCTGCTGCGCCGCGGCGCGGGGCTGGGCGCTCATGAGCTGGGCGAAGTCTTCGCCCGCTGGAACCGGGGACCGCTGGCCTCCTTCTTGATCGAGATCACCGCCCAAATCTTCTCGGTTCAGGATGCGGCGACGGGCGCTCCCCTGGTGGAGCTGGTACGCGATGAAGCTCAGCAGAAGGGGACGGGAAAGTGGGCCAGCCAGGAAGCCCTCGACCTTGGCGTCCCCATCCCCACCCTGACCGCGGCGGTGGAAGCGCGCAGCTTATCCGCTTTCCGCGCCGAACGCCGGCAGGCGGCAGAGGCCTTCCCCGGCGAGACAGGGCGCATTTCCGGCGAGGTACGCGCCTGGATCGACGCAGTGGAGAAGGCGCTCTACGCGGCCAAGATTTGCGCATACGCTCAAGGCATGCGCCTGCTGATGGCGGCGGACCAGGCTTACGGTTATGGCTTGAATTACGCTGAGATTGCCCGCATCTGGCGCGGCGGGTGCATCATCCGGGCGCGCCTCCTGAACGAGGTGCGCAACGCTTACTTCCAGGATGCGAGCCTGGCAAACCTGTTCCTGGCGCCCTTCTTCCGCCAGGCGCTGGCCGAGAACCAGGCAGCTTGGCGCAAGGTCGTCCAGCAGGCGGCAGCCCTGGGCATCCCGACACCGGCGATGAGCGCCTCCCTGGCCTATTTCGATAGCTTTCGCAGCCCGCGCCTGCCAGCCAATCTCATCCAGGCGCAACGCGATTTATTCGGCGCACACACCTACCGGCGCGTCGACAAGGATGGCGATTTCCATAGCGATTGGTCGCCCGGTAATTAATGGCGCCCAGGCTACGGCGATTTTCCTACGGGTCAATGTCCGTTGTTAAATACAACAAGGCTGTCTCACGACAGCCTTGTTGCGTTTTGCGAATGGGTGTCAGCTTATGATAGCGGCACTACGTTCGCGGCCTGCAAGCCCTTGGGACCTTCCTCAATCGAGAACTCCACCTTCTGGTCCTTCACTAGCTTGCGGTAGCCATCTGTCTGAATGGCGGTGTAGTGGACGAAGACGTCCTCACCGTCGTCCCGCCCCAAAAAGCCGTAGCCTTTTGCAGCGTTGAACCATTTGACAGTGCCAACAATACGTTCACTCATCTTTCGATCTCCATCTGAACAAGAAATTTCGATGCAGCTTCGCCTTCGTTCAGCCTCCGTGGAGTCGGATGTCGCTTACCTATGGGCGAACAGGCCGCACACAACGAGCGTAAGCTTATCATTGATTAATAATCGTGTCAATGTATAATGTTTTTGGACGATATTTTACATTTAATTGGATGTCCTGAGTCGAGATCGGGAGGCAGAGATGAGAATAGCGGTGTTTGGTGTGGGCAGTGTCGGCGGTTACTTTGGCGGGCGCCTGGCCGCGGCGGGCGAAAACGTCACCTTTATTGCCCGAGGCGATACGCTGCGCGCCTTGCGCGCTACGGGCTTGAAGGTGGAAAGCATCCGGGGTGATTTTCTCTTGGATAAGGTTCAGGTCGAGGAGGCCCCAGCGCGGGTCGGGGAAGTGGACTACGTGATTCTGGGGGTTAAGGCCTGGCAGGTTCCCGAAATAGCCCGGGTGGTCAAGCCCATGGTCGGCGAGGCCACCTGCGTGTTGCCCTTACAGAACGGGGTGGAGGCGCCCGATCAACTGGCCGCCGAGCTGGGTGTAGAGCACGTATTGGGCGGCTTGTGCCAGATCTCGGCCATGGTCGTCTCACCGGGGCACATTCGCCATGTGGGTATTGATCCTCTGGTCGTCCTGGGCGAGCTGGACAACCGCCCCAGCCAGCGTGTGGAGTGCCTGGTGCAGGCTTTTCAACGCAGCGAGGTGCGCGCGGAGGCGTCGGCAGATATCCGCCTGGCGATATGGGAGAAGTTCTTATTCATCGCCGCTATCGGCGGGGTGGGTGCGGTGACCCGCTCGCCGGTGGGAGTCTTCCGCAGCGTGCCGCAAACGCGTCGTATGCTGGAAGAGGTGATGGCCGAGACCGTTGCCGTCGCCCAGGCAAAGGGGATAGGTTTGATGGCCGAAGCAGTCAGGAGCAAGCTGGCGTTCATCGATAGTATTTCCCCACAAGTGATCGCCTCTATGCAGCGGGATATCCAGGCCGAGCAACCTTCAGAGTTGGAGTCGCTGGTTGGGGCAGTGGCGCGCCTGGGCTGCGATTTGGGGGTCTCTACGCCGGCAAGCGCGCAGCTCTACGCCAGCTTGCTTCCACAGGAGCTGCGTGCCCGCGGCGAACTTACCTTCTAGACAGTCTGCCGGACAATATAACAGCCGTACGGGGAGGTTCGCGCCGGATTGGGGCGACGACCGGCCAGCACGGCTTCCACAGCCTGGCGCAGGTAATGTTGCGTGGGGATGCGCTGGCGGAAGGTTACGTCGTCCAATGCTCCCTGGTAGCGCAAGAATCCCTGGGCGTCGATGACGAAGAGGTGAGGGGTGGTCGCCGCGCCGTAAAGGTCGGCCACCTGCTGGGTGGCGTCCAGCAGGACGGGGGAGAGCTGCAAGCGCGCCGCTGCCTGGAACAGCAGATCGGGGGATTCATTGGCATTGGGCGCGATGTTCAACACGACCACCTTTTCCCCCCATTCCTGGCGATAAGCCAGTAGTTGCTCTGCGGCGCGTGCAGCATGCGGGCATTCCGCCGACCAGAAGTGCACCACCCGGACACGGCCGTGATAATCGCTCAAGGTGTGGGCGCGTCCCTCCAGGTCGAGCAGGCTGAAATCGGGGGCGGGCTGGTCGTTGGCGATCAAGGTATCCATTGCGGGGCGTATCCTCCGCTTACCAGTTGCTGGGGTTGGCTGCCGTCGGCGTTGGTCAGCCAGACCTGCGGCGGTTCGGTCATAAGCGTCTGGTTGAAACGGGTGTAAGCGATGGCCTCTCCGGTGGGGCTCCAGGCGAAGTCGTAGTGGTTGTATTGCGGGTCGTCGGTGAGCTGGCGGGTGTTGCTGCCATCCGCGGCCATCACCCAGAGCTGCCTGCCCGGCGTCCACCGTTCCTGGTTCAAGTACTTGCGCGCGAAAGCCAGGCGCTTGCCATCCGGTGAGTAAACGGGGAAGGCGTCTTCCAGATAGTCCATCAGGCTCAGGTCTTCCAAGGCGCCGTCCGAGAGGTCGTAGCGCATCAGGTGGCTGAAGGGCAGCGGCGCCAGGTCGACGGTGAGGGCCGGGTCGATGGGGATGGTGGACATTTCCGGGAAGACGAAGAACTTGCCATGGGGGTCCCAGCTACCTGGCAGACCGGTCAGGCTGGCGATTTCCGCCTTCTCACCCTCGCCGGGGATGGTGAAAATGAAGGCCTCGCGGGCGTAGTTATAGAAGGACAACCAGCCATCCGTCGACCAGAGCGGCGACTGGGTGCGCTGCTCGGGGTCACCGGCCGGGATGGGCTGGGGAGCTTGCTCATCCCCCCCTGGAACACTCTCCTGGCTCAGGGGCAGCAGCCAGACCTGAACCTGGCCAGTCGCCTGGTTTTGTCCTAGCTCGACGCGCTCGTAGGCCAGGTAGCGGCCATCCAGCGAGATTTGAGGGGCGTGGCATAGCGCTTGCTCGCAGTTCAAGACCGGGTGGCTTTCTCCGCTCGAGCGCTCCAGGCGCAGGATGGCGCTGTTGCCTTCGCCGCGCCGCACGCTGTAATAAATTTCTGTGCCCGTGGCGTTGACGTCGAAATCCAGCACCTCCTCGGTTTCTTCGGTCAGGAGGGTGACCTCCCCCGATTCAGGGTCGATAGTGTAGACATTGGCCGGACCGTCGGAAGGGTACAGGTAAGCCAGCAGTGGGTTTTCGACCAGGAAGGACCAGCTTTGTTCCCGGCGCGTGGTGAAGGGGAGCCATCCTGCCGCACGTACACCGGCCGCCAGGCGCACCGTGACCTCCGCTCCATTCGGCCAGGGTTCGTCGGGGGTAAAGACCAGGCTGTTGCCCTCTTGTGAAAACTGGCCTCTCGGGTAAGGATTGATGCTCAAGTGCGAGCGAACGCTATCCACTCGCATGGGCTGGGAGAAGGTCAGGCGCAGGGAGGTTCCGGCTGAGATGCCAGTCGCATCGGGAGGCGGGGAAATCTCGATCAGGCGAGGGGTCGCCCATAGGTAGCCTAGCCCTGCTGCTGCCAACCCGCCAAGCAGCAGGAGCGCGACCAGTAAGCCGCGTTTCATGCGGGTATTATACCCGCGGGAACAAGCCCTTGGCGTCGCCTGTGGTGATGGTAGAATGAGCCGCATGCGACGATGGCAATTCTGGCTTGGGGTGGGGATTAGCGCTTTATTCCTGTACCTGTTCCTGCGTGACGTGGATTTCGAACGTTTGTGGGAGGAGATCCGCCTGGCCAACTACTGGTGGATTTTGCCCGGCGTGGCGGTATATTTCGTGGCGTTGTGGGTGCGCGCCTGGCGTTGGCACTACCTGCTGCGCCCGGTCAAGCCTATCCCCACCCGCGCCATATTCCCCGTGGTCGCCATCGGTTATGCCGGCAACAATATCTTCCCCGCCCGCGCCGGCGAGGTGGTACGGGCGGTGTTGCTCAAACGCAAGGAAGGCGTCTCCATCTCCGCCTCGCTGGCCACCATCCTCGTCGAACGCGTGTTTGATGGCGTGGTCATGCTGGCTTTCGTGTTCGTCAACCTGGCTGAGCTGACCCGTCTCTCGAATTTTCACCTCTCCATTGGCAGCCTGCGAGTCAGCATTCAGGACGTGGCGCTGTGGGGCAGCGCGGTCTTCTTTGGAGCGCTGGCTGTCTTCCTTGTAGGAGCGATGTTTCCTGACCAGACCATGCGCCTGGTGAGGTGGGGGGTGCAGCGCCTTTTCCCCTCCCGCCTGCAGGAGACGGCGCTCAACCTGAGCGAGCGCTTCTTGCAGGGCCTGGCGTCCTTGCGCTCACCGCAAGAGGCGCTCATGGTGTTTCTTACCTCGTTGGTCATTTGGCTGCTGGAGACGGTCAAGTACTGGTTCGTGATGCACGCTTTTCGCTTCTCGGTCAGCTTTTTTGCCTTGATGTTAATGAACGGGGTGGTGAACCTTGCCACGACCATCCCCTCCGCGCCGGGTTACCTGGGCACCTTTGACGCCCCCGGTGTGGCGGTGCTCGTGGCGTATGGTGTGGATACCTCGCTGGCAGCCGGCTACACACTGGTGCTGCACGGTGCGCTGTGGTTTCCGGTCACTGCCTTGGGGTTGTATTACATGTGGCGCGAGGGCGTGAAGTGGGGGGAGATGGTGGATAACCTCAAAGGTGAAGCATGAGGAAAATGGCTGTCATCGGCGCGGGCTTCGGCGGCCTGGCCGCCGCTTACGACCTGGCGCGCGCTGGACACCAGGTGACCGTCTTCGAAGCCGCGGATTACGTGGGTGGGCTGGCGTCGGGCTTCAAGGAGCCACATTGGGATTGGTGGGTGGAAAAGTATTACCACCACTGGTTCGCTACCGACCGGCACATGTTGGGGTTGATCGATGAGCTTGGCTGGCGCGAGCGCGTCCTCTTCCCCCGGCCCTACACGGTGATGTATTTCAAGGGGCGCTTCTATCCATTTGATTCCTACCTGCACGCCCTGCTTTTCCCCGGTCTGGGGTGGGGGGTGAACAAGGTGCGCTTCGGCCTGGTCGGCCTGTATCTCAAGCTGACCAACAACTGGCATGCCCTGGAGCACGTGACCGTCGACGCCTGGATGCGACGTTGGGCCGGCGACCGGGTGTACGAGTTGATGTGGGAGCCGTTGATGATCGGCAAATTCGGCGAGGCGTACGCCCGCCAGGTCAACATGGCCTGGATGTGGGCACGCCTGAAGGCTCGCACCACCCGCCTGGGTACATTTCAGGGCGGCTTCCAGGCCTTTGCTGACCTCTTCGCTGAACGGTTGCGCCAGATGGGCGTGATCATGCGCCTCTCCACGTCGGTCGAACGCATCGTTGCCGGGGAGCGCGGCGGCCTGGACCTGGCGGTGGCCGGCCAGCAGGAATGTTTCGACCAGGCGCTTGTCACCACCTCCCCCAGCTTGTTGCCGCGCATTACGCCTTCCTTGCCTGCCGATTATCTAAAGGGACTTCTCGAGCTGAAGAGCATGGGCGCCGTGGTCATGGTGCTCTCCCTCAAGCAGCGCCTTTCTCCGCAGGGCTACTATTGGTACAACATCCCCAAGAACGCCGGCTTCCCCTTCCTGGCGCTGGTCGAGCACACCAACCTCGTCTCACCGCAGCACTTCGGCGGCGAGCACATCGTTTACTGCGGCGATTACCTGGACCCCGACCACGAGTACTTCCGCTTGAGCCAGGACGAGCTGCTGGCGCGCTTCCTGCCCGCCATTGCCCACCTCAACCCTGCTTTCTCGCCCGAGTGGATCAACCGCACCTGGCTTTTCCGCACCAGCTACGCCCAACCGGTGCCCTTGCTCGACCACTCGTGCAACATTCCTCCCATCCAGACTCCGCTGGACGGGCTGTATTTTGCCAGTATGAGCCAGGTCTACCCCTGGGATCGCGGCACGAACTTTGCCGTCGAGATCGGGCGGCGAGCGGCCGGCTTGATGCTGCAATCACACTCGGCGAATACCGATTAGCTACTGCGCCGTGACGCGTCACTGGCATTGCCCTCACCTTTATTGGAGACGAACGACGAAGCCCTGCTTCTACACCGCCATCAAAGGCGCGCCGCTTACCAGCCTCATGCCCATCGCTTTCACCATTGGGGGAATCGTCCTGCTCACCATCGGATAATCGCTGCCTCTCTTCAGGAGAAAAGGCTTGCCTTGACCTCAGGTGCGCAGGTGCGCACCGGTTGGGTTGCGCCTACGCCTGGTGCTACAATACCCCCATGCGATTGGCGGCCTTGCGCGCTCTGCTCGGCCCGGCTGGCCAGGAATTGCTGCAGGAAATCATGGCTTCCGCCCCGCGGGAGGCAAACTTCCTGCGCCACTACCAGACCCTCAGCCGCCGGCACCCGCCCGATCTGGCGCGCCTGGCGCTGGAGGTGGCCATCTTGCGCGGCGAAGCGGCGGAGAAGTTCCCTCTCGCCCCGCGCATGTACTTTACCCGCCAGGCGCTCGAGCAAGCCACCACCTTCGAGGTCTCCAGTTATCACGCGGCGCGCTTCGCCAGCTACGACCGGGTGGCTGACCTGGGATGTTCGCTCGGCGGCGACACCCTTGCCATCGCCCAGGTGTCTCCGGTGATCGGGGTGGATATCGATCCGCTACGCCTGGTGATGGCCGGCGCGAACCTGGCCGCCGCGGGGCTGGCAGGTGCGGCTCACTTTGTGTGCGCAGACCTAGAAAGGCCGCTGCCGTTCGCCTCCCCTCCTGGCTCCATGGCCCTATATTTCGACCCCGGGCGCCGCTCAGGCGGGCGGCGCATCTTCTCGGTGAGGGAATACCAGCCGCCCCTGGAGGCGATTCGGGAGTGGCTGCCGCGCTGGCCCTCCCTGGGGGTCAAGGTCTCTCCCGGTGTCGACCTGGACGAACTGGGCGAATACGAGTGTGAGCTGGAATTCGTCTCCCTGCGCGGCGAGCTCAAGGAAGCCCTGCTCTGGTTCGGGCCGTTGCGCACGGCGCGACGCAGGGCCACGCTGCTCCCCGGTGGATACACCCTTTCAGCCGCTGGGCCCTGGGAGGCAGAACCCCCAGCCAACCTGGCGCCGCCGGGCGCGGTTCTCTACGAGCCCGATCCGGCGGTGCTGCGCGCCGGGTTGGTGCGCAACCTGGCCGAGCAGCTCCACGCCGCCCAACTTGATCCCGATATCGCCTACCTGACCTCCGAGCGGCTGGAACCCACACCATTTGCCCGCGCCTGGGATATCGAAGCCTGGTTCCCCTTCAACCTGAAACGCCTGCGCGCCTACCTGCGCCAGCGCAACGTGGGACGGGTGACAGTAAAGAAGCGTGGCTCTCCCCTGCAGCCCGAGGCGCTCCAGCGCGACCTGCGCTTGAAAGGCGAGCAGGAGCGGGTGGTCATCCTGACCCAAATGCGCGGCCAGCCGATTGTGCTGATCTCTAACAGGATGGCGCAGGGGGGTTAGCGCGCCT
>JAQUAE010000035.1:8431-10293 GCA_028687395.1 Anaerolineales bacterium
GCTTTCCTCCTCTGCAGGTGCCTCCCCATGCTCGTGTGCCCCCATGTGTTTTGGCGGGTGCCGGGGGGCCGCCTTGGCGGTGGAGAAGAATACCAGCGCAGGTTCCTCTGCGGGTGGGGCTGTGGCATCCATCGAGGATAGAGGCGAGTAACCACTCGCGTCTACCAGCGGCAAGGTTAATTGGAACCCCACTTCTTTGGGGGGACGCTCCGGCAAGCGCAGGTCGTTCGTCTCGGGCAGCGCTTTTCCATCTTTAGCGCCCTCGTTTTCCGGGATAGCCCTGGTTGCCTGGCTGTCAGCCAGCCCAAAAGCCGCCTGGCGCTCGTTCTGCTGGGTGATCTCGGGCGCCGCTGATGCAGCAGGCGCCGGTTGTGCCTCATCGGGCGCTTCGCCCGGTGAGGCTGGTGCAGTATCTCCAGCCGTGTCCGCTATTGGCCGCGGAGTTCCCTCAGCCAGCAGTTTACGGATATTCTTGTTCCGGTAGAGTTCCTGATCGGCCTCGTCGATGAGCTGCTCGGGGGTCAGGCCAGGGCGGAAGGCGCCGATGCCGATGCTTACTCCCAAGCGGTTTCTCGTCTCAGGCTGGTTTTCGACGGCGCGGCGGATGCGTTCGGCGATCGATTTCGCCATGCGCCGGTTGGTCTCGGGCAGGATGACCACGAACTCGTCCCCCCCGAAGCGGGCGATGATGTCAGAGGCGCGCGACTGCCGGGCAAAGGAACGCGCCATAGCCTTGAGCACCATATCTCCTTGTAGGTGCCCGAAGGTGTCGTTGTACTTTTTGAATCCGTCGATGTCCAGGAGCAGGACGGAGAGCTGTTTTTGGTAGCGGCTGGCCCGCTCGATTTCCCGGGGTAGCATTTCATTGAAAAAGTGACGGTTGTACACCCCCGTGGGACTATCCGTCCAGGCGATATGGCGCATCTTCTGGTACAGGCGCACGTTTTCCTCCAGCACGATGTACTGTCGGAAAAGCACCAAGCTGAAAGTTTATCATAATTCTTATTCGGCAAAGGTCAACCTGGAGCTTTCCGCGCCTGAATTGTAAGTTTTCCCTTAATACCCGCATTTTCTCTGCCTGGGTCTTATAATATAGAAGTTACGCAGTTGAGCGTGAAAGTGGGGTGTTTGGGCGGGCGAAGCCCGCCCAAACACCCCCTCCTCCCCCCAACTGCGTAAGTCCTATAATAGTCACGTAGCCCGCCTTCCCACGGGGCAGGTGGTTTTCAGGGTATGGAATTGAGGAGCCAGCATGGACACGAATGGCAAGTATTACCTCGGACGCATCTTTGACCTCGAGACAAACAAGCCAGGCGATCAGCCTTTGCTCTACGACCCGGATGACCTGACCACCCACGCCGTGGTGGTGGGCATGACTGGTTCGGGCAAGACGGGCCTGTGCATCGACCTGCTGGAAGAAGCCGCCTTGAATGGCGTCCCCGCCCTGCTGATCGATCCCAAGGGAGATATCACCAACGCCCTGTTGCATTTCCCTGAGTTCAAAGCCGAAGATTTCCAGCCCTGGGTGAACGCCGATCAGGCCCGGCGGGAGGGAAAGACGGTCGAGCAGGCCGCGGCTGAAGCGGCCAGCGCCTGGAAGAAGGGCTTGGCGGAGTGGGGCATCCAGCCGGACCGCCTGCGCACCTTGCAGGAGTCAGTTCAATTTGCGGTCTACACCCCGGGCTCCGATGCGGGTTTGCCAGTCAACATCCTCGCCTCGCTCAAGGCGCCCGCCATCCCCTGGGAGGACAATCGCGAGGTGCTGCGCGAGAAGATCTCGAGCACCGTCACTGCCTTGTTGGGTTTGGTGGGTCTGCAGGACATCGATCCGGTGCGCTCGCGTGAGCACATCCTGATTTCCA
>JAQUAE010000381.1 GCA_028687395.1 Anaerolineales bacterium
TCGCCGGCTCCCGGCGGCGGCTCAGCTTCGGCATACAGCGGCGCGGCGGCAGCAGCCCTGGTGGCCATGGTCGCCCGCCTGACAATAGGGAGAAAGAAATATGCTGCGGTCGAAGGGCGCATGCAGGAGATCCTTTCCCGGGCAGAGGCGCTGCGCTCCAGCCTGGCGGATGCCGTAGAGCAGGACACCGAGGCTTTTCGGGGAGTCATGGCCGCCTTCCAGTTGCCCAAGAACACCCCACAGGAGCAGGAAACCCGCGCCGCGGCAATCGAAAGCGCCACCCTTCGGGCGATTCATGCCCCGCTGGAGGTGGCTCGCCAGGCGGTTGAGGTGATGGGCCTGGCCGTGGAAGCGGTCTGCGAGGGCAATCTGAACGCCATCAGCGATGCGGCCACAGCCGCAGCTCTGGCGCAGGCTGCCTTGACCGGCGCGGGCTTCAACGTGCGCATCAACGTGATCAGCTTGAAGGAGCGCAGCAAGGGGCAGGTGTGGCTGGACGAACTGCTGGCGCTCGAAGCGCGCGCCGCAGAGCTGTTCGAGAAGGTGCGCAAGGCGCTTATTGAGCGCGGGGGTATGCCCCTGGCATGAGCGCGGTGCGCCTTAGCTTCTCATGGTTGGCCCTGCTGGCGCTGCTTGGCCTGGCGGCGTGCACCCCGGCAATCGCCTCCGGCCCGGCCAACCTTCCCGCTCCGACGGCCGCTGTCACGGCCGCCCCTAGCCAAGCGAGCGCGCCTCATCCAGCTCCCAGCGCTGATGTGCAGCTCGGCCCCTCCCATTTGCCGCTACCCACAAGGGTCCTCCTGGCGACTCCCACGTCAGCCGCTCTCACCTGCGCTAAGATGGCGTGTGTCCTGCCGGCGACGTTTCCCCTGGCGCACCCAATTCTGCCTCCCGGCCGGGATGGCGTGGAACCCAGCTACCGCTACGGCAGCACCCAGGACGGCCGGCGCGAACCACACCATGGTGTGGAGTTTATCAACCCGGCAGGGACACCCGTCCACGCCGCGGCCAGCGGCCTGGTCGTGGCAGCCGGCAGCGATGATAAAGCCTCCTTTGCCGACATGGTCAATTTCTACGGCAAGCTGGTGGTGCTCAAGCACGACATCCCTGGCCTCGCCCAGCCGTTGTACACCCTGTAGGCGCACCTGTTGCAGGTCTCCGTGAAGGTGGGGGAGCGCGTCGAAGTCGGGGACGAGATCGGCAAGGTGGGGGTGGGCGGCGTGGCGGCCGGCACTCACCTGCACTTCGAGGTGCGCCTGGGCGAGAATTCGTACCACGCCACGCGCAATCCAGAGTTGTGGTTACTGCCCCACTTAGGGGAGGATGGCAAGCTACATGCGGTGCTGGTCGGGCGCATCCTGGACGCCGCCGGCGAGCCGCTGGCGATCGATAACATCGTGGTCAAGCGCCTGGCGGAGGACGGTGAAGTGCTGGCGGTGATGTACACCAGCACCTACGCCGCTGGCGAGATGGTCGACCAACCACCCTGGCACGAAAGCTTCGCCCTGGGCGACCTACCCGCAGGGCGCTACCGCATTTCCTTCGTCTACCGGCGCATGCAACAATTTGACGTGCGCCTGGAGCCCGGAAAGCTCACCCTGGTAAACCTGCCGGGGGAATGAGGCTTTGCCATACCAGCCTAGCTACGCAAAGGAGCATTTTATGGGTTTGAAGCCTGATCACTGGATACGCACGATGGTGGAAGAGCAGCGCATGATCGAGCCGTTCGCAGAAGCGCAGGTGCGGGATGGCGTCATCTCGTATGGGGTTTCCTCGTATGGGTATGACATACGGGTGGCCGACGAATTCAAGATCTTCACCAACGTATATTCCGCCATCGTCGACCCCAAGCATTTCGACCCGCGCTCGATGGTCGATTACAAGGGGGAGGTGTGCGTAATTCCCCCCAACTCGTTTGCGCTGGCGCGTACCGTGGAGTACTTCCGCATCCCGCGCCAGGTGCTCACCATCTGCGTGGGCAAGAGCACCTACGCCCGCTGCGGCATCATCGTCAACGTCACCCCATTCGAGCCCGAATGGGAGGGGTACGTCACGCTGGAGATCTCCAACACCACGCCCTTGCCCGCCCGTATCTACGCTTTCGAAGGTATCGCCCAGGTGCTCTTCTTCGAAGCCGACGATGTGTGCCAGACGTCCTACGCTGATAAGAAAGGCAAGTACCAGGCGCAGCAAACCATTGTCCTGCCCAAGCTATAAACAAACGACGACCTAGTCTCAGGTCGTCGTTATATGAACTGCAAGCCGCGCTCAGGCGCTCTTATCTTCAGCCTCCAGGATTTGCTCCGCGGCGGGAGCTGGCTCCTCCGGCACCACCACCATCATGATCAGGTAGGCCAGCAATCCGGGGCCGCCCAGCAGGGTGCCGAACACGAACAAGAGGCGCACCAGCGTGGGGTCGGCGTTGAAGTACTCTGCCACACCGCCGCACACGCCAGCGACCATGCGTTCCCGGCGCGAGCGGTACAATCGTTTATTATCGTTGGACATAGCTCAAGCTCCTCAAGTGTTATTCTGGTTATGTCTACGTAAATCTGCTTGCCAGGTTTCACCCCGCAGAGCCACTCGTCACCCCCGCA
>JAQUAE010000036.1 GCA_028687395.1 Anaerolineales bacterium
CCAGGAGGGCCGGCGTGGAAAACCCATCTTCGACCTGGAAGGCGGAGACGCCATAGCGGTCCTCATTGCTCTTGCCGCTCATCCCGGGGTGGCTGACTGCAGCTACATGCAAGTGTGCTCGCTGGGAGGGGATCAGGCCCATGCATCCTCCAGATGAACGACGGGCTTGCGTTGGATCTGCCCCTCTGGGAGGTTGAAGCAGAAACCCACCCTACCGAAGAGGAGCAGGTCGCCGTGGTGCAAGCGCGCTCCCGTTGACGGCACCGGGGAGTAGTTCAGCCAGGTACCAGCCACGGAACCCTCGTCAAAGAGCTGGAACGAGCCGTCCTCCTGGCGCACCAGGCGGGCGTGCAGGCCATCCACCGAAGCGTCGTCGAGCACCAGCATGGCCTGCCGGGCGTCGCGGCCGATGGTCACCTCATTGGCGGTGATGGCGTACAGCGCCGAGGCAGACGTCTGGTCACCGGGAACCAACCGGCTGAGGTGAGCGCAAGCCTTAGGGATGTGGCGCTTATCCGACCATTGCAGGCGGTTGGTCCAGCCCAATCCGCGGCGACCGGAAGCGCCGGATTTGACCTTCACCGGCTGGAGGGTTGGGTCGTTCTTGGGGCGGCGCTTGCGCCGCGGGGTGCGGTGCGGGTCGGGACGGATTCGCCCACCGACGATCATCACCAGCACCAGCACCAAGCCGGATAAACCCACCATCACTCCGGCAATTACAGGGATGTGCCGCGTCAGTCCAGTCAACAGCGAAGCTGCCGGGCGTTTGACCTGCAGCACGACAGGGGTGTCGATCGTACTGCCCCGCAATCCCAGGCTGTCAATCGCTTCGGCGCGTAAGATGTGCTGGCCGGATTGGTTGTAGGCTTGTAAGTCCCAGGTGAACTGGTCGAAGGGCTCGGCGCGGTTCTCATGCACCACCTGCTCATCGACGTACAGCGCCGAATAGGCAACCGGACGGGGGCGCCCATCGGGGAAATCGAACAACACCTGCACCCCCACTTCCTGAGGGTAGAGGCTGGCCTCCGGGCTGGCGCTGGCGCTCTTTTCCGCAGTGGGTTCACGCACGATCTCAAGCTCAGGCAGCAGAAAGGCCAGGTTGGGTGGGCGCAGGTCGAATTCGAAGGCTTGCGGCGGGGAGGCGATCACCTCCTTCTCGGTAGAGATCACGGCTTTGAGCTCATGCTGCCCGCCAGCCTTGATCTTGGAGTCATAGGCAATGAAATAAATGTCCCGCAGGGGGTCGAGGTAGGTTTCCAGGTCAGGGATGATCTCGTCGCTCGAGAAAGCAGCGAATTGCCCGCCCGTCTCGCCAGCCAGGCGGATCAGGTCATCGGCGGTGCGGGTCAGGAAAGCTTCTGGGGGGGCCACCAGCCAGACGTAGACATGGACAGAGCGCTGGCGGGCGCGGTCGATCACGTTTTGCAACGCGAAGGACAGGTCGCCCTCCAGAGGGGCGGTGACGAACAAGACCATGCGCTCCATCCCCGGTCGCGGGGTCGGGTCGCCGGCCAGCTCTACCGCCTGCAGAAGCACATCGATGCCGGAACCGCTGCTTTGTTCGCTGACCTGGTACTCTTCCAGGACGTAGAACAGCTCCAGAGGGTTCGAGACGTGGCTGCGCTCAGGACCATTCGTCACCAACAGACTCAGGTCGTCCAGCGAGGAGCCCAGGCGCCGTTGAGCCCACTCAGCCAGAGATTGAATGATCAGGTCATAGCGGGAGAAACCCTGAGAATCGCGGATCACGAAGGGGCGCCCGGGATTGAGGGCGATGACCAGTTGCACGCCGGGGCGCAGCTCTTGAAATTCGACCAGCGGCAGCGCCTCCCCATCCTCATGGATGGTGACGTCAGCGGCTTGCAAGCCATGCATGAACTTCCCCTGGGCATCGCTCACGTCCAGGAAGATAGAGATGCGCGGAAAATCCTCTGTCTGAGGGGGGGTCAACCTTGCATTGGCGCCGGTCTGCGCGCTGGCACTTTGCACACAAAACAGGCAAATGACCAGCAGCAACCAGCTCCAACGCCAGCCACTGTCCATGCCACCCATTTTAGCATAAGTTCCCTGACGGGGCGCGCCGCCAGCGCAGCTCAAGATCGGGCTTGACCTCCCGCAAGCAGGGGTTATAATTCAATCACTGAATTTTACACCAGGGAGAACAACATGCCGCGTGCGATCATCACAGGGATAACCGGGCAAGATGGATCCTATCTCGCCGAATTCCTGCTGAACAAGGGTTATGAAGTCATCGGCATGGTGCGCCGCTCGAGTACGATCACCTTTGAGCGCGTGCACCACATTCAGGATGCCATTACCATTGTGCAAGGTGACCTGCATGACCAGAGCTCCCTAGTGGACGTGATCGAGCAGTACCGTCCCGAGGAGGTCTACAACCTGGCGGCGCAGTCCTTCGTGCCCACCTCCTGGAACCAACCCGTCCTGACCGGCGAGGTCACTGCACTGGGCGTGACCCGCTTGCTGGAGGCCATCCGCCTGGTGAACCCGGAGACGCGCTTCTACCAGGCTTCCTCCAGTGAGATGTTTGGCAAGGCTGTGGAGGTGCCGCAACGGGAAACCACCCCCTTCTACCCACGCAGCCCCTATGGGGTAGCCAAGGTCTATGGACACTGGATCACGGTGAATTATCGCGAGTCCTATGACCTGTTTGCCGTCTCGGGCATACTGTTCAATCACGAAAGTCCGCGGCGCGGCCTGGAATTCGTCACCCGCAAGATCAGCCACGGGGTGGCGCGCATCAAGCTGGGGCTGGTGGACAGCCTGCGCCTGGGCAACCTGGAGGCGCGCCGGGATTGGGGCTACGCCGGCGATTACGTCGAAGGTATGTGGCTGATGTTGCAGAACGCCACGCCCAAGGATTACGTGCTGGGCACTGGGGAGACGCACTCAGTGCGCGAGTTCTGCGAGGTCGCCTTTCGCCACGTCGGGCTGGATTACGACAAGTATGTCGTTCAGGACCAGCGTTACTACCGCCCGGCGGAGGTGGACCTGCTGGTGGCCGACCCTTCCCGGGCGCAAACCGAGCTGGGCTGGAAACCCAAGGTCAATTTTCAGGAGCTGGTCAGCTTAATGGTAGAGTCGGATCTGAAACTGGTCAGCCAAGAAGTCCGCTAGCCAGTTTTCCCTCAGCGCAGAAGTCGCCCCGCATGCTCAACCCGGACACCCCTCTCGCATTACCCGCCTGCGAACGGAAATTTGCCCTGGTGCCCCTGGCTGCCTGCTTCGTCGCCCCCGCGCTCTTGAATTACTGGCTGGGCCGTTCAGCAGGAATCCCGTGGGGGTGGCGCCTGGGGGTGAGTGGAGCGACCATCCTGGCTGGCGCTCTGATATGGAAGGCATGCGCCCGGCGTGGGAATTGGGCAGCGCTGCTGCTGGCTTCGACAGCCTTCATCACAGCAGCTCTGAAACTCGGCTCATTCATTGCCGCTATCAACGCTCATCCGCTGGCGCAAGATTGGTCCGAGGGTAGCCAGTTCTACTACGCCTCGCTCTTCTTCTCGCCCAAGATCTATGGCTTTCAGACCGCGCTGCCGGTGCTACACCCAGCGCAGTACCTGATGCAATCCCTGCCGTTCCTGGCCGGGCGCGTCCCAATCTGGGCCATGCGCCTGTGGGAAGCTACCCTGTGGGTGACCACGCCCTTGATTACCGCCTGGTTGCTGATCAGGCGCCTGCAGCTTCCCGGCGGCGCGCTGCGGTGGGCATTCCTGGCCTGGTCGTTCTGCTACCTGCTCGCCGGCCCAGTGTATTACCACCTGTTCGTAGCGGTGATCCTGGTATTGGGGGCGGTCAAGTGGCCAGCGAGCGATCGGCGAGGCCGGCTCCTTTCCCTGACTGCTCTCCTGGCAGCCTCGTTGTGGGCCGGAATCAGCCGGGTGAACTGGTTCCCGGTGCCTGGGATGCTGGCAGCAGGCCTTTATTTCATCGAGAACGACGTCGGTCCGCAAAAGCCGTGGAGGTACCTGCGCGCGCCCTTGCTGATGGCCGGGGCGGGCAGCCTGACGGCGCTGGCGGCGCACCTGGCCTACATCCCTATCTCCGGCAACCCTGCGAATTACTTCGCCTCCAGCTACACCTCCCCCCTGGTGTTGCGCCGCTTATTGCCCAACCCGACCTTCCCACCCGGTATCCTGCTTGGCGTCCTGGCCGTCTCGCTGCCCTTGCTCGCCCTGGTTGGCCTGTCGCTGCAAGCGGATGGCAGGCGTATCCACCTCCTGCGCCTGGCGGGGTTGGCGAGCATGCTGGGAGTGCTCTTCGGCGGCGGGTTGTTGGTCAGCACCAAGGTCGGCGGAGGCAGCAACCTGCACAACCTGGATGCTTTCATGGTTCTGCTGTGGATCACGAGCACCGCGCTCGTCTTCCGGCGTTACCGCGGCGACCATCCTCATGAAGGCACGCCGGCGCGCAGCCTGCCCGGCGCCACGCGTTGGGGAGGAGCCCTCCTGGCACTCGCCGTCCTGGCGCCACTGGCCTTCGCTTTCCCGGCAGGGCAACCCGTCTCGCGCCTGGGGGAAGTGGAGACCGGGAAGCTCCTCTCCAGGCTTCAAGGGTACGTGGACGAGGCGGTTCGCCGCGGCGGCGAGGTGGTCTTCATCACCAACCGTCACCTGCTCACCTTTGCTACCATCGATGGAGTGCGCCTGGTGCCTGAATACGAAAAAGTGTTCTTGATGGAAATGGCTATGGCAGGCAACCGAGGATACCTGGATCGGTTTTATAATGACCTGAAATCTCACCGCTTTGCGCTGATCGTGAGCGACCCGCTGCTCACCGGGTTAGACAGCCGCGGAAAACCGTTCAGCGCGGAGGACGAAATCTGGAACAAAGTGGTGGCCAGAAAAATCCTGTGTTACTACCAGCCCTATAAGACCTTCAGCATCGCCCACCTGCAGCTTCTCACCCCGCGAGCGGACGGCGGCGAGGGTTGCCCATAAAGCCAGCCAAGGTTGGAGGAAAGCATGCACCTTTCCCTGATCTTACCCGTCTTCAATGAGAAGGAGAACCTGGCGACGCTATACGCCCGCATCCAAAAGACGTTGGGCGGCATGCCTGGATTGGCGTGGGAAGCCGTCTTCGTAGACGACGGCAGCCAGGATGGCAGCCCCGCCGTGCTGGAGGAGCTGGCAGCGCAGGACCCCGAGCACGCCCGCGCCATCCTGCTGCGCAGGAATTACGGGCAGACCGCAGCCATCGCCGCCGGAATCGACCACTCCCAGGGGGAGGTCATCGTGCTGATGGACGCCGACCTGCAGAACGACCCGGCCGACATCCCAATCATGCTGGAGCAGATCGAGCAAGGGATGGACGTGGTCAGCGGCTGGCGCCAGGACCGCCAGGATATCTTCCTCACCCGGGTGTTGCCCTCGCGCATGGCCAACTGGCTGATCTCCAAGGTCACCGGCGTGCATCTGCACGATTACGGCTGCACGCTGAAGGCCTATCGCCGGGAGGTGCTGACCGGCTTCCGCCTGTATGGTGAGATGCATCGCTTCATCCCCGCTTATGCCCATTCGGTAGGGGCTAGAATCTGCGAGGTGCCGGTCAGGCATCACGCCCGCGAACACGGCAGGACGAAATACGGGTTGAACCGCACGGTCAAGGTCTTGCTCGACCTGTTCACCGTCAAGTTCCTGATCGGCTACGCCAACAAGCCCATCTACCTGTTTGGCGGGGCGGGCATCGTGTTGATCGTTTTGAGCGGGCTGACGCTGGCCTTCCTGCTCGTGCGCAGGCTGGGATGGCACATCTCGGTATTACAATCGCCGCTGTTCCAGATGAGCGCCATGGTCTTCATATTGGGCGTGCAATCCATCCTAATGGGGCTGATCGCCGAACTGCTCGCTCGCACCTACCACGAATCGCAACAAAAACCCACCTACACGGTCAGAAAGCTGGTCGGCATTTCCGGCAGGCCTCCTGGCAAAACGGTCTGATGCGCATCCTGGTGTTGGTCCACGAATACCCTCCCATTGGGGGCGGAGGGGGCAAGGTGGCGCAGGACATCTGCCGCGGCCTGGCGAGGCGCGGCCACGAGCTGCACGTGCTGACCGCGCACGTGCCAGGCCTGCCGCGTGAGGCGGAGATCGACGGGATGCGCGTCACCCGCCTGCCCAGCGGGAGGCGTTCACGGTATAAGGCTGGGCTGGGAGCGATGAGCGGATTCGTCCTGGCGGGCTTTTTCCACGCCCTGCGCCTGACGCGCGCTTGGAAGCCGCACCTCATCCACGCCCATTTCGCCGTGCCAGCCGGTCCCATCGCCTGGGGGCTGCACCGCGCGTGCAAGCTCCCCTATGTGCTCACCATCCACCTGGGGGATATCCCCGGCGGCGTCCCGGAAAAGACCAGCAGATGGTTCCGCTGGATTTACCCGCTGACGCCCCCCATCTGGCGCGAGGCGGCACGGGTGATTGCCGTCAGCCAGTACTCACGCGATTTGGCAGCCGGACGCTACCCGGTGGACATCCAGGTCATCCCTAACGGGGTGGAAGTGGACGCGCTCAGGCCCGGCTCGGTGCGCGCCGGGAACCCACCGTGCATCGCCTTCGCTGGCAGGTTCGTCCCCCAGAAGGACCCACTGACGCTGGTGCGCGCCCTGCTCGCCCTGAGCGACCTGCCCTGGAGGTGCATTTTGATCGGGGATGGCGAGCTGCGCGGACGCATGGAGCAGGCCATCAGCGAGAGCGGCTTGCAGGAGCGCTTCCTGTTCACCGGCTGGGTCTCCTCAGAGGAGGTCTTGCAGCGCTTCGCCGCCAGCGACATCCTGTTCATGCCCTCCCTCAGCGAGGGCATGCCGGTGGCAGGTTTGCAGGCGCTGGCGATGGGCCTGGCCATCGTCGCCAGCCGGGTGGGCGCCTTCTCCGAACTGGTCGACGAAGGGCACAATGGCTACCTGGCGGGGGTTGGGGACGTCACCGGCTTTAGCCAGGCGCTACGTAAGCTGCTCGGCGACCGGGCGCACCTGCAACGCTGCCGGGAAGCCAGCCTGGAGAAAGCCAGCGCCTTCGACCTGGAGGCAGTCACCGAGGCGTACCACCAGGCGCTGCTTGACGTCGCCGGGGCTCGAAAGTTCCCCGCGCCGGAGGTATAAACACTCACCCGGCCCGGCAGCATACGCTTGGGGAGGCGGCGCCACACGACAGCGAGTAGGATTGCACCCGCACCAACCTGACCTCGAAGAGGCTTTACCGATGTCATCCTCCCAAAATCTATTCTCCCGGATCAAGAACTACGCGCCAGCCGCCTGCGCCCTGGCCTTGCTCGCTGCCAGCGTCTTCATGCTGCAAGCCTGGCAATATGCTCACACCCTGCAATCCAACCTGGACGAAGGGGCATACCTGTACAAGGGTTACCTGTTCGCCAGCGGGCGCTACGCCCTCTACCAACCGTACGGGCCGTGGAGCAACCACATGCCGCTGGCCTTCTTGATTCCCGGCGCGTTCCAGGTGCTATTCGGACCCAGCCTGGCGGTCGGCAGGTACTTCGCCCTGCTGCTGGCGGGGTTGATGTTACTGGGGAGCTGGTTGCTGACCAGGCGGCTGGCGGGCAAGTGGTGGGCGGCGGCAGCGCTGTGGGCTTTTGCGCTCAACCCAGCCCTGATCAAGATGTACAGCACCGCCGTATCCCAGGGGGTGACCGCCTGCCTGTTCACCTGGACACTCGTGCTGGTTACCGGCGAGAAGCGCCCGCTCTGGCAACTGGCGCTCGGTTCGGCCTTCGCCAGCCTGCTGATGCTGACGCGCATCAACATGCTCCCGGTGCTGCCCATTGTCGTGCTGTATATCCTTTGGCAGTACGGCTGGAAAGCGGGCCTGGTTGCGGCGCTGGCTGGGGGCGGGGTCCTGGTCGTCGGTCACGCCGCCTTCTGGCCGGGGATATTGCAGCTTTGGGCGCGCCTGCCTTCCGCAATCACTCCCTTCCTCGACCCCTGGCGCCTGCACGGCACGTACACGCAAGCTGGTATCGCGCCGACCAGCCGCCTCAGCCAGGTGCTCAGCGCGCTGCTCACCCTGCGTTATCACTTCACAGTGGTGGTCGGGGTGCTGGCTGCCTGGCTGCTCTGGCCAGGAAAGAAGGGCTGGCGTTCGCCTGCCGCGCTCCGCACAGCCGTCTTCCTCTCCACCCTCTTCCTGACGCTATTGCTGCTGCACACCTGGGCGACCATGTTCGACGATTATTGCACCTACTGCCTGCCGGGCTACCTGGCTTTCTTCGGCGTGAGCGGGCTGCTCCTGGCCGTCCTCGCCGCCCCAGCCTGGCGCACGGCGCTCCCCTGGTGGCGGCAGCTCGTCGTGGTGGCTCTGATCCTGGTTGCCTCTGCCGGCATCGGTTTCGGCGCCTTCGAGGACATTTCTCAAGGCGTCCTGGCCACAGCGATACCCCGAGCGCTCGTCGATTTCCCACTCCTGACCCCGGGCCTGGTCAGCCTCTCGGCGGTGCTGGCCAATAAATTCATACTGGATGAGGCCGCCCTGCGCCGCCTCGACCCAACCCTCACCGGGCTGGTTGGCGGACTTGCCGTGTTGCTGGTGGCTGCCTTGGGCAGCGCAAAGGCTCCCTGGCTGAGGCGGCGGCTCACCCCGCCACGGGCTGCCAGTTGGCCGTCGTTCGGTTACCGGGCAATGGCGCTCTTCCTGGTGGTTGGCGCCCTGCTTTCCCCCGGCCCCTACCTGGGAGGCGGGAAGAGCCAGTACGATTGCGGTGGGGACGTGTTACTGGGCTACCGGGAGGTCGGGGAGTTCCTTTCTGCAACCATACCACCCGGGTCCCAGGCATACTGGCAGGGAGGTATGTCGGCCGCGCCGCTGCTCCACGCCCCGCTCATCGGCATCTACCCCGCCCAGATCAACGACGGCTTCAATTATTTCCTGGATGGCGACCCCGATCCGCTGCTCCGGGTGGGTCTGTGGAACAGAGCGCTTTCCCAGCAATGGCTTGCCGAGGCCGACTACATCCTGGTCGAGGAGAGCCAGTTCAAGGGAAAGCTGAAGGAAACCTTGCGCGCAGGCGGCTTCAAGAAGCTGGCCACCTCACCAGCCAAAGTGGCCTGCCAGGATGATTCTGAGATCCTGATCTTCGTGCACGCCCGCTGAGCGCTGCTTATGCCCGCCAGCGGCCTCGACCCGGGAACCCGGCGCGGCTCACAGCGGGAGGTGCGCCTGGAAAGCGCAGCGCGAGAACACCTTGACCAATTGCCAACCGGGGTTATAATTCAATAGTTGAATTTTAGAAATGAAACCTACATGGGTGAAAGCATGGAATTGGAATCGGACCCCGCACGCGAGCTGATCCTGCTCGAACAAATCGAAACTGACCCGGACGTCACCCAGGCAACCCTGGCGGCCCAACTGGGCGTGGCGGTTGGCACCGTGAACTGGCACATCAAGCGCTTCATCGCCAAAGGCTACGTCAAGGTGAAGCGCGCCCAGCGCAAGAAGCTGCGCTACATCATCACCCCCGAGGGCCTGGCCTTCCGGGCGCGGCTGACCATCAACTACATTGAGCAATCCATGCGTCTCTACCGTCGCACGCGCTTGCGAGTGCGCGAGCTGCTGGGCGATGTGCAGAAAGCCGGTTACGACCAGGTGCGCATCGTGGGCGACGGGGACATTGCCGACATCTGCCGGCTGACCTGCCTGGAACAGCGAGTGACTATCGTAGATGCGGAAAACGTGCCAGCCCTGGAGATCCGCGGCACCAAGGTTCAACTGCGCTTAGTAGGAGCAGGATGACAACGCAAGAGGCGCTTCACGTTCTCGTCACTGGCGGGGCTGGCTACATCGGCTCGGCGTTGTGCAGCGAATTGCTGCAGCAGGGCTACCGGGTCAGCGTTGTGGATGAGCTGCTCTATGGCGGCGAATCGCTGCTGGCTTACCTGGCGCATCCCGCTTTTCACTTCGTCAAAGCCAACGTGTGGGAGCCACGCAGCCTGGTCAACGCCCTGCGTGAGGACTGGCCGAAGCCACAGGCCATCGTGCACCTGGCAGCGCTGGCGGGCTTTCCGGCGTGCCAGGCGGTGGGGCGCCAGGTGGCCTGGCGCTACAACGTGGAGGCGACGCAGCGCGTCTTCGAGCAGGCGTTGCAGTGGCAGGCGGAGCGCTTTGTCTACGCTTCCACCTACAGCAATTACGGCCTCTCCCCGGATGGCCAGCCAGTGACCGAGCAGACGCCGCTCACGCCGCAATCCCTGTACGCGGAGACCAAGATCGCCTCCGAGCAGTACCTGCTCG
>JAQUAE010000382.1 GCA_028687395.1 Anaerolineales bacterium
GGGTTGGAGAAACTTTCCTCTTCGCTGGGCGCCTGGCCTGCCTGGTTGGCGCCGCGGAAATGGCGCAGGTAATACTGGTACAGGCCGTAGCGCATGCGTTTGGCGTAAATTTCGTTTTTATCTTTAGGGATGGTCATGCCGTCGAGCACGCCAGGGATGAGCTTCTCGGTGCTTTCGGGCGAGGCGTTGCGCTTGGCGATGCGGTCCAGGCCCTTGAACAGGTTCTTCAGGATGCGCTGTTGGGTGCGCACGGCTGCCACAGGAACCGGCCCGCCGCGCCCACTGACGATGACGTAGTCGGAGTAGGAGGCCAGCAGCACCTCCAGCGTCTCCAGCCAGGTTTCCAAATCGGCGTTGGCCAGGAAGGGAGGTTTGTTTGCCAGCACGGCGTCGCCCACGAAGACCACTTTTTCCTCGGGGATGATCACCCAACTGGCGCCGGGGGTGGGACCGGGATGGTGTTCGATGATGACCTGCGGGCCGCCCCAATGCAAGGTCATGCGCCTGGTGAAAGTGATGTCTGGAGCTGCCCAACGCGTCCCGATCGAATCGATGTAGCTCTCCCAATCTGCTCCGGTCTCGATAGTCTCACCCTTGAAAACGATCGGTCGGTTGCGGAAAGCCTGGGCGGATTTCTGGTGCGCCAGGATGGCGCAATCCATTGCCCGCGCGCCAAGCGTGCGGTCGATGTGCGAATCCAGGGTGACCAGCAAGCGGTTGACGCCGCCGCGCTGGTTGAGCAGCGCCGATCGCCAGGCGCGGGCCTCCTCTGCTTTGAGCGGGGCGTCGATGTGAATCGTGCCATGCGCAAAAACCAGTGCGCCCAGGGTGACGCCCAGGTATCCATCTTCGTAATAAATACCGTTTTTGATCTGTTTCATACCTCACCACGGCGTATTATTAGTAGGACTTACGCAGTTGGGGGGAGGAGGGGGGTGTTTGGGCGGGCGAAGCCCACCCAAACACCCCCACTTTCACGTTCAACTGCGTAACTTCTTAGTTTGATGCCTTGCCGGTTGTCTCCGGCGCCTTGGCAGCGATTGGCAGGATAAACTTAAAACAGGCGCCTTCGCCGGGCTCACTCTCCACCCAGATGCGCCCACCGTGGGCTTCCACGGCCAGCCGGCAATACGCCAGGCCCAGGCCGTAACCGCGGTGTTCAGTCTTCTCGTGCAGCCGCCAGAATTTATCGAAGATCCGCTCCCGCTCCGAGTCGGGAATCCCAGGGCCGTTGTCCTGCACGTACACCTCCAGATCCAGCGCGTTGCAGCGCGCTCCCAGCAAGACCTGACTCTCTGAGGAAGTGTACTTGACCGCGTTCTCCAGGAGGTTGATCAGAACCCGCCGGATCATATCCCCATCCACCCAGATTTCCGGCAGGTCGGTGGGCAGGTCAACCAGGATTTCCTGCTTTTTCGTTTCGGAGGCGGGCTGGATGGTCTCGAGCGCTTCCTGGATGAGCTGCCCCGGCGAGACGGCCTGGGGGTGGATAACGGATTGCCCCGCTTCCAGGCGGCGAATGTCGAGCAGGGCGTTGGTCAGGCGCTGGATGCGCTCGGTGGAGCGCACGGCGATATTCAGTAAAGAGCGCAGCGCCGGGTCGTCCTCCAGCGGCAGCATCGTCTCCAGTACGTCCAGGCTGGACACCACGTTGGCCAGCGGGGAGCGCAGGTCGTGGTAGATCATCGAGATCAGGTCGTTCTGCAGCGTCTCCAGCTTCTTGCGCTCGCTGATGTCGTGCAGAATCCACTGCAGGTGGTACACGCCTTCGATCTGCACCTTGCGCACGTTCACCTGCACCGGCACCGGATGCCCGTAGCGGGTGGAAATGGACGTCTCGTACGAAATCGTCTCCCCGGCGGTGAGTGCCGAGAAGTCCTCGCCCACCATGCCTGACTCCACGACGCCGAACTGGCCGATGGACTTCTTGCGCAGGGATTTGCTATCGAAGCCGGTAATCAACTCTACCTGTCGGTTGGCTTCCACAATCGCCCCGCTCCAATCGGTGATGAAGATGGGGTCGATGCTGTCCTCGAACAGGTCATGGTAGCGTTGGTGGGCAGCCTGTAGCGCTTCGAACAACTGGGCGTGGCGGATGGCGGAACCCGCCAAACCGCCGATGCCGGTCAACACCAGCAGGGCGTCGGGCTCGAAGATGTCGTCAGCCGGGTTGAGGGCCTCGAGGATACCGATCACCTGCTCCCGCCAGTGGATGGGGGCGGCGGCGATCGCCCGGGTCTTGAATCCGGTCTGCTTATCCACTTCGCCATAGAAGCGCGGATCCTTGTTCACGTCCAGGACGATGACCCCCTGCCCTTCTTGTGCTACCCAGCCGGCAATCCCCTGACCCATCTTCAGGCGGATACCGGCCACGTTCTGGCTGTGTTTGCCCGTGGAGGCGCGGAAGACCAGCTCGTTCTGCCTGGGGTCGATCAGCGCCAGTGAGACCACGTCCACGCGCAGGGCCTGGCTGATCTGCTCCAGGATGTGCTGTAGCACTTCCTCCAGGTTCAGGCTGCCGGTGATGGCTGCGGCGCTGTTGGCCAGGGCGGTCATCACCCGCGCCTGCCTCTGGCTTTCAGT
>JAQUAE010000383.1 GCA_028687395.1 Anaerolineales bacterium
GCCTGCTGGTCGACCGCATCTCCTTTCCCTTTGCTTTCGCACTGGTTTCCCTGCTGTTGGCGACCTTGCTCAGCGATGCGGTGCGCTACTCCGAAGAATCCTGGTCGACCTGGTTCTTGGGTCTGGTGTTGACCACCTTCGCCTTGCTGGCCGTTCTCTCCGGCGATTCGATCACTCTCTTGTGGTCCTGGGCGGCTCTTGACGTCTTCGATCTGGCTCTCCACCTGGCATTCATCAAGGACCCTGAGGCGCGCAACAGGGCGATCATCTCCTTTTCGCTACGCAGCAGCGGGATCATGGTCTACCTGTTGGGAACAGGCGCGCCACTCTTTCAATTGCTGGCCGTGCTGCTACGCCTGGCCGCCCTGCTGATCAGCTCATCGCTTTACCGAGGCGGCGGCAGGCGCGAAAGCCTTGGCGTGCTGTTGCAATTTGGGACGGCTTGCGCTAACCTGATTTTGGTTGCCCGCATCGCCGTCGTGGGATTACCGGCCAATTCGCTGGTGCCGCTCTACCTGCTCACTGCGCTTGCAGCGCTGGTCGCAAGCCTTGTCTGGTTCGCCGCCCGGCAAGCCAGCACGCGGTCGGCGGCCTGGGTCGCTGGGAGCGCAGCCTTGTGCGCTGCGGCCGCTATACGCGGCCAGCCGCTCGCTTGCGTGGCCTGGGGGGTGGTGATGGTGCTGCCTGGGGCGGTGCTGTCGCTTTACACCCACCGGCAGAGGGGGCTGACCTGGCTGCCGCTTTTGGCTGCCCTGGGAGCAAGCGGGTTGCCCTACACCCCTGCCTGGGATATCGCCTGGCTGCATACGCCCCCCTATTCCATCCTGGGGGTCATTTACCTCAGCGCGCAATCCTGGCTGCTGTTGGGATATTTACGCCATGCACTAAGCCCTGCAGAGCCGCTCCCACAAGGCGACCGCTGGGTGAGGCTGATTTATCCCCTGGGATTGTTGATCTTGCCCATCACCCACCTCCTGATCGCGGCGTGGAGCTGGCGGGAAACGGCCAAAGCTGGCGCTGAGGCTGCGCAGGCGCTCTCGATTCAAAGCCTCGAAGCCTGGTCGGGGGCGCTGGCCATCGCGCTGTTTCCCTTGTGGTTGGGATTCGCCTGGCTCTTCCGCCGCATCACCCGCAGGAGAGGCGGGCAGCTATCCCTACGACCGGCGGCCGGCTGGCGGCTGAAGCCAATTCAACTCCTCTACGGTGCGCTGTTCGGCGCCTTCAATTTCCTGACTGCGGTGACCGAGGGGGAAGGCGGCGTTATGTGGACGATCCTGCTGCTGGCGCTGATCTTCGCCTTCTTCGTGCAGGGCGGGGTGGGCAGGTGAGATGAGCCAATTTCTGGAGTATCTGGCCTTGCCGGCGGTGATTCTGGTGGCGACGGCATCGTTGTTCCTGCTGGTCATCCAGGAATGGCGCTGGAGCATCCTCACGCTGGCAGTGCAGTTCCTGGGCGTCTTCCTGCTGGTGGCTTTAAGCTGGCCAGTATTGCTCGCCGTGGTGAAATTGATCGCCGGGTGGATGGCAGCAGCGATCCTCTCGATGAGCATCACCAGCCCCCGCCCGCCGCAAGCCACAACCCTCATCGAGGCGCCAACCAGGCAGGCGCCTCCCCCGCGGCCTCCCTTCTGGGTCCCGGGTAGTCTCTACCGCGTCTCGGTTGCGGTTATGGTGGGCCTGGTGGTGTTGTCGCTGGCCGCCCGCATCGTCGACTTCATTCCCGGCATCCTGCTCGAGGTGGTGCTGGGGGCGTTCTTCTTGATTGGCAATGGCATACTGCAGTTGAGCTTCACCAGCCGGCCGCTCTCGGTGTTCGTCGGCTTGCTCACCCTGTTGGCTGGCTTCGAGGTGCTCTATGCTGCTATCGAAACCTCCGCGCTGGTAGCGGGTTTGCTGGCCGTGGTGAACCTGGGGCTGGCTTTGGTTGGCGCGTACCTCAACCTGACCCAGCCCGGGGAGGCAGAGCTGTGAACGCTCCCCTCATCTGGATTGGTATTCCCGCCGTCACCGCCCTGGTATTGTTGCTTTTCAGCCGCTGGAGGCAGACGGGCATTATCGTGGGCACGTTGGTCTCCAGCATTCTGGCTTTGCTGGCCTGGGTGATGCCGGTAGGGGAGATCGTTCGCCTCGGGCCGCTTGCCTTTCAAGTGTCCAGCACACTCACTATCCTGGGGCGCCAAATGATTATAGAATCCAGTGACCGCCTGCTGCTGGTGTTCATATATCTAGGTTCAGCTTTCTGGTTTGCCGGGACCAGAGCCGCGGGTGGGAGCGCCCTGTTCGTGCCCCTGGGCATCGGCGTGAGCGCCCTGCTCACTGGCGCCCTTTTCGTGGAGCCTTTCCTTTATGCGGCTATCATCATCGAGCTGGCTGTGCTGGCCAGCATCCCGCTGGTGCACACGGCGGGAGAAAGCCCAGGGAGGGGAGTCTTGCGCTTTCTCACCTTCCAGACCTTCGCCATGCCGTTTATCTTGTTCTCGGGTTGGATTCTCTCCGGTGTGGAGGCCAACCCGGGGGATACGGCCTTAGGCGCCGCTGCAGCGGTGTTGACCGCCTTGGGTTTCGGTTTGCTCCTGGGGGT
>JAQUAE010000037.1 GCA_028687395.1 Anaerolineales bacterium
TTGTGGGAACTCCCCAAGCAAGCCATAATGACAAGCCTCCCGCACCGGCAGGCGGCTGCCTCACGGCGCCGGGATTGCACTGAATTATACCAAGGAGGCTCTCCCGCAACCACCAGCGAATCCGCTCGGGAAGCCTCGCCCTGTGCTGCTGGACTGGCTGGCAGCTAAGCCATGACGCTAATCACGCTCTCTGGCGTATTTTTTATGGACGTGGAAAGCGTAGCCCCACGCGTATGGGATATAATCGTATTTGGAAACCATCCTGTTCCACAATAGGGTTTTCTGCCATCATACCTCGCCGAACCGATCCTTTGCTTATGACACAACAAAACAACGCTGACTCAGGGGGCGATCCGGGCGTGTCTGCCGTCATACCGGCTTACAACGAAGCTGAAGGCATCTGCCGCGTGTTGAAGGCATTAGGTCCGGTCACGCTCATCCAGGAGATCATCGTGGTCGACGATGGCTCCACGGATGGGACCGCAGCGCTGGCGGAGGGGTGCCGTCAGCAAGACCAGCGCATTCGCCTCATCCGCCACGGCCAAAATCAGGGCAAGGGGCAGGCGTTTTACAGCGGCTATCAGGCCGCCGCCTGCGCGGTCATCCTGACACTGGACGCTGATCTGATCGGGTTGACCCCCCACCATGTCGAGAACCTGCTGTCCCCCGTGCTCTCAGGGGAAATAGATATGAGCGTGGCTGTCTTCCGAGGCGGCAGTTGGAACACCGACCTGGGGCATTTTCTCACCCCCTGGCTGAGCGGGCAGCGCTGCTTGCGGGCTGAGCTGCTCAGCCAGATCCCCTGGGCGGCAGCAGCAGGATATGGGCTGGAGACAGCCATCACAGTGGCAGCCGGACGCTATGGCTGGCGCCATGTTAGAATACCCTGGCGGGGCGTCTTCCACCCTCCTAGCGAGTTTCACCGCGGGTTGATCAGAGGCGTCGCCACGCGAGCCCGCATGTACGCCCACATACTGCGCGCCTGGTATCTGGCCAGGAAGAATACGCGGGACGTGGCACGCGCCCAGTTACCCTTCAGCCTCTTCCTGTTGTTAGCGCTGTGAGGGGGTTCTGGCAAGTGACAGGGAAGCCAGGGGATGGGATGGGCCTCTCCCGCCAGGCCGTCTCGATAATAGAAACTCATGACGAAAGCACAACGCACCTATTTGTACGTCGTCGTCTTCATTTCCGGGATGTCCACGCTGGCGATCGAGCTCTCCGCCTCCCGCTTGCTGGGCAACGTCTTCGGCACCAGCAACCTGGTGTGGGCGGCCATCATCGGCCTGATCCTGATCTACCTGACCGCGGGTTACTTCATCGGCGGCCCCTGGGCGGACCGCTCACCCAGCCTGTTGACCATGTATCGCATCCTGTTGTGGGGGGCTTTTACCACCGGCTTGACCCCGCTGGTTGCCCACCCCGTTCTGCGCCTGGCCGCTGAAGCCTTCGACCAGCTCACTTTGGGGATTCTGTTCGGCTCCTTCGCTGCGGTGCTCATCTTGTTCAGCGCGCCGGTCACCTTGCTGGGCATGATTTCACCCTTTGCCATCCGCCTCTCGCTGGAGGACAAGGAGAAGGCTGGGCGCATTGCGGGGAAGATCTACGCTCTGTCCACGCTGGGTTCGTTCATCGGCACCTTCCTGCCCGTGCTGGTGCTGATCCCCACCATCGGCACGCTGCGCACCTTCCTGTTCTTCGCCTTCTTGCTCATGGCGGCTGGTTTATTCGGGATGTGGCAGGTCGCCAGGTTGCGCGGCGTGCTTCCCTGGCTATGGATGCCTATCCTGCTTGCTTTGCTGGCGGGCTGGCGGGTAGCCCAGCCGATCAAAGCCAGCGCGGGGCAGATCTACGAGGCTGAATCGGCGTATAACTACATCCAGGTGCTGGAGGTGGATGGGTATCGCTACCTGCGGTTGAACGAGGGGCAGGGGATTCACTCGGTGTGGCACCCGACGGAGCTGGCTTACAATGGGCCCTGGGAGCTCTTCCTGGTGGCGCCGTTCTTCAACCCGGGGGAGGCGCAGGGCGCCTACACCCCTGAGCGCGTCGAGAGCATGGCCATCGTCGGCCTGGCTGCGGGGACGCTCGCCCGCCAGGCGACGGCGGCCTTCGGACCGATTCCGATCGACGGCTACGAGATCGACCCGCAGATCATCCAGGTCGGGCGCAAGTACTTCGGCATGAATCTGCCCAAGCTGACCGCCCACGCCGAGGACGGGCGCTGGGGGCTGGAGCACAGCCCGCGGCGCTACTCGCTCATCGCGGTGGATGCTTACCGCCCGCCTTATATCCCCTGGCACCTCACCACGCGCGAGTTCTTCGCCAGCGTCTACGCTCACCTGGAAGCGGATGGGGCAATGGCGATCAACGTCGGGCGGGCGCCCGACGACCGCCGCCTGGTGGACGGGCTGGTGGGCACCATCCGCACCGTTTTCCCCTCGGTTTACGTGATGGACGTGCCCGATACTTTCAACACCCTCGTCTATGCCACTCCGCAACCCACCACGATCGACGACCTGTACGCCAACCTGCTGGGCATGATGGCGAGCCAGGATGCCCATCCCCTGCTGCTGGACTCGATCAAGCGAGCCGTGGTCTTCCAGCAACCCCTGCCAGAAACAAGCGTCGTCTTCACTGACGATAAAGCCCCCATCGAGTGGATCACCAACAGCCTGGTGCTGCGCTTCGTATTACAAGGTAACATGGAGAGTATCCAATGACCCGCGCCCAACATATCGCCTCCTGGATCATCACCCTGTTTGTGCCCTTCTTCCTGGTGCTGACCATCGTCCGCCTCGTGCTGGTCACGCCGTTTTATCTGCAGGTGGAGTATCGCCTGCCGTATTTCCCCGCTGATCCCTACGGCTTCACTACCCAGGACCGCCTGAAGTGGGGAAACATCGCCCGGGAATACCTGGTCAACCAGGAAGGTATCGAGTTCCTGGGCGATCTGCGCTTCCCGGACGGCACGCCGGTGTACAACGAGCGCGAACTGCGCCACATGCTGGACGTGAAGAACGTCGTGCGCCTGACCACCTCGGCCTGGTACCTGATCGCTGGCGTGCTGGCGCTGTTGGGCGTGTGGGCGCGGGGGTCGAAATGGGCTCCGGGCTACCTGAATGGCCTTCGCCGCGGCGGTTGGCTGACGCTGATCCTCATCGGGGCGATCATCCTGTTCGTGATCTTGGGCTTCCAGGTGTTCTTCGTCGCCTTCCACAGCGTCTTCTTTGCTCCAGGCACGTGGACGTTTTTGTATTCGGACACCCTGATCCGCCTGTTCCCCGAAGTGTTCTGGAGGGATATCTTCCTGGTCATTGGCCTGCTCACCGCTCTGGGCGGATTTCTGCTGTGGAGGCTCATCCCACTGGGTGGGAAAACCTCCTGAGGAAAAAAGATAAGGTAGCCCTAGAGTTCTACGCTGATGAGATGGGGGACTACTTCGCCTTTCCCTGGGCGGCTACCGCTTCGGCCGCTTTCTTGACTGCTTCCGGGTCGCCCAGGTAGTAGCTGGTCACCCGCTTCAGATTCTTGTTCAGCTCGTAAACCAGCGGCACGCCGGTGGGGATGTTCAACTCGGGGATGTCCTGGTCGGAGATGTTATCCAGGTACTTGACCAGCGCGCGCAGGCTGTTCCCGTGGGCAGAAACCAGCACGCGCTGCCCGGAGGCGACCAGGGGCGCGATGACCTGGTGCCAGTAGGGCAGGGTGCGGTTGAGGGTGTCCTTCAAGGACTCGCAGCCCGGCAGCTCGTTGGCAGAGAGGCTGGCGTAGCGTCGGTCGAAGCGCGGGTGGCGCGGATCGTCTAATTCCAGGGGGGGTGGGGGGACGTCGTAACTGCGCCGCCAGAGTTTCACCTGGGCTTCGCCGTACTGCTGCGCCATCTCAGCCTTGTTCAGCCCTTGCAGGGCGCCGTAGTGGCGCTCGTTCAGTTGCCAGGCGTTGATCACCGGCAGCCATTCCAGCTCCATGTCCTCCAGGACGATCCACAGGGTCTTGATCGCCCGCTTGAGCACCGAGGTGTAGGCAATGTCGAAGGTGTATCCGGCTTCGCGCAGCAATTTTGCCGATGTGTGCGCCTCCTGCTTGCCTTGCGCCGTCAAGCCGACGTCCGTCCAGCCGGTGAAGCGATTTTCTTGATTCCAGGTGCTCTGCCCGTGGCGCAAGAGCACGACCTTATAAGTTGTATTCATATTGCGAGTTCAGTCGTTTAGCGGATGGCTTTCTCCGTCTCCCGGTCGAAGATGTGCATGTTGGCCATATTCAGCACCACCTTGGCGTCCTCGCCGATCGCGTAGCGCGAGCGCGGGTCGACGCGGGCGATGAAGATATGCTCGCCGGTCTTCAAGTACATCAGGATTTCGTTGCCCAGCAGTTCGGTGACGTCCACCTTGGCGGTGACGGGCTGCGCCAGGATGCCGGGTGGGGCGAAATCGGGGTTGTAGATGTCCTCCGGGCGGATGCCGAAGGTGATCGGCTTGTCGAGGTACGGGCCATAGACGTCGGTGCGCTCGGTGGGTATCTCCACGTTGAATGTGCCGCCGTCGATGAACAGCTTGCCGGTGTCCTTGCGTATGTGGGCAGGGAAGAAGTTCATCGCCGGTGAGCCGATGAAGCCGGCTACGAAGAGGTTATCCGGCCTGTCGTACAGTGTCTGCGGGGTGTCAACCTGCTGCAGCAAGCCTTTGTTGATCACCGCGATGCGGGAGGCCATGGTCATGGCTTCGGTCTGGTCGTGAGTGACGTAGATGAAGGTGGTCTGAAGCTGCAGGTGGAGCTTGCTGATGTTGGCCCGGGTTTCGACGCGCAGCTTGGCATCCAGGTTGGAAAGGGGCTCGTCGAAAAGGAAAACCTTAGGCTCGCGTACGATGGCGCGACCGACTGCCACGCGCTGGCGCTGGCCGCCGGATAGTTGACGAGGTTTCCGGTTGAGCAGCTCTTGAATGCCGAGCATCTCGGCGGCAACCTGTACCCGCCGTTTGATCTCCTCGCGGGGCGTCTTGCGCAGCTTCAACCCAAAAGCCATGTTATCGAACACTGACATGTGTGGGTACAGGGCATAGGATTGAAAGACCATGGCAATATCGCGATCCTTCGGGGCGACATCGTTGACCACCTGGTCCCCAATCAGGATGCGTCCCTCGGTGACGTCCTCCAGCCCGGCCAGGCAGCGCAGGGCTGTGGACTTCCCACACCCGGAGGGGCCTACCAGAACCAGGAATTCCTTGTCCTCTATCTTAATATCGAGATCGTTGACCGCCACCACATCGCCAAATTTCTTGGTGACGTGGTCATACGTAACGCTAGCCATAACGTTTTCTCCTTTCCACGAGGGTATAGTGGGCATATTATAGTCTCTGGCTAATGAAGCCGCAATGTCCCGCGGCAGATAAAGGTACTCAAAAAGGAGTGACGGTTGACTTGTCGAATTGAGGTAAGCAATATAGAATGAGGCTATGCCCGCAAAAGAAGACATCAGCCCGATCCGCAAGCAGTACCTCGAAGTCAAACGCCAGTATCCTCAAGCCATTGTTTTTTTCCGCCTGGGTGATTTCTACGAAACCTTCGACCAGGACGCTGAAATTACTTCGCGCGAACTGGATATCGTGCTTACCTCGCGCAACGTGGCCAAGGGCGTACGCGTGCCGATGGCGGGCATCCCCTACCACGCGGTAGAAAACTACCTGGCGCGGCTGATCGAGCGCGGCTATCACGTGGCGATTTGCGAGCAGGTGGGGGAGCAGCCGGTCAAGGGGTTGTTCCCCCGCCAGGTGACCCGGGTAGTCACGCCGGGGACGGTGATCGAACCCGGCTTGCTGGACAGCCAGGCCAATAACTACCTGGCTGCCGTGATTGTGCATTCAGACACCAACCAGGGGCTGGCGGGCGTGGCGTACGTGGATATCAGCACCGGCGAGTTTGCCGTCACCGAGCTCTCCGGTGTGGACGTGTTCGCCCTGCTGCGCGCCGAGCTCACCCGCTTGAAGCCGGTGGAGGTCCTGCATCCCGATAACCTGGAGCTGAAGGATGGCCTGCCCGGCTTTACGACCGCCTGGCCAGCCTGGCGCTTCGAACCCGGCAGGGCGCAGGAGGAGCTGCTGCGCCATTTCCAAGTCGCTTCGCTGGACGGGTTCGGCCTGCAAGGCTACACCCTGGGGGTGCGCGCCGCGGGCGCCATCCTGCAGTACCTGACCGAGACGCAGCCCGCCGCCCTCAAGCTACTCACCAGCCTGAACACCTACAGCCTGGAAGAGTTCATGGTGCTCGACCCCGCTACGCGGCGCAACCTGGAGTTGACCGAGACGCTGCGCGGCGGCGCGGTAAAGGGCTCTCTGATGGGCATCCTGGATCTGACCGTCACCCCAATGGGCGCCCGCCTGTTCCGCCAGTGGGTGAGCAAGCCCTTGCTGAACCCGGAACGCATCCGCGAACGGCAGGATCAGGTAACCTTGTTCCACCAGGACGGCCTGATGCGTGCCGAGGTGATCGCCGCGCTCAAATCCCTGGGGGACATGGAACGGCTGGTAGGCAGGGTGATGAGCGGCGCTGCCCAGCCGCGCGACCTGGCTGGCTTACGCCTCAGCCTGTGCCAGCTTCCCCAGGTGCGCGGGCTGCTCCCCGCCTCGCCCTCGCCCCTGGATCCCATCCTGGCGGATTTTCACCTGTGCACTGAGCAGCTCGACTTGCTCGAGGCTGCCCTGGCCGACGACCCGCCCGCCACGCTGCAGAACGTGGGTGTGATTCGCCCTGGCTATTCCGCCGAGCTGGATGGTGTTATCGAGAGATCGCGCCACGCCCGCGAGTGGATCGCCAGCCTGGAAGCGGTGGAGCGCAAACGCACCGGGATCAAGTCCCTCAAGGTGGGCTACAACAAGGTGTTCGGCTACTACCTGGAGGTGACCCGCTCGAACGCCGAGCTGGTGCCGCAGGAGTACATCCGCAAACAGACGCTGGTCAACGCCGAGCGCTACATCACCTCGGATTTGAAGGAATACGAGACGCTGGTCTTGAACGCTGAGGAGCGCATCCGTGAGATCGAAGCGCGCTTGTTCAGGGAAGCCTGCGCCCAACTGGCAGCGACCAGCGACCGCTTGATGGCAACCGCCCGCGCCCTGGCCAGCCTGGACGTGCTCACTACCCTGGCCGAGGTGGCCGCCAGGATGGGCTACATTCGGCCAGAAGTGAGCGCCGGTGACGAGCTGGATATTCGCGATGGCCGCCACCCGGTAGTCGAATCCGCCCTGCGCAGCGAGCGCTTCGTGCCCAACGACGCCACTTTCGAGGATGGAGAGCGGGTGCGCATCATCACCGGGCCGAACATGAGCGGTAAGTCCACCTACCTGCGCCAGGTGGCCTTGATCGTGCTCATGGCGCAGATGGGCAGCTTCGTGCCGGCTTCCCAGGCGCGCATTGGCGTGGTGGATCGCATCTTCACCCGCATCGGCGCCCAGGATGAAATCTACGCCGGGCAATCCACCTTCATGGTGGAGATGGTGGAAACCGCCAACATCCTGCACCACGCCACGGCGCGCAGCCTGCTGGTATTGGATGAGATCGGGCGGGGAACGAGCACGTACGATGGGGTCTCTATCGCCTGGGCGGTGGTGGAATACATCCACAATCACCCCAAGCTGCGAGCCAAAACCTTATTCGCCACCCATTATCACGAGCTTACCCAACTGGCTGAGCTGCTGCCCGGCGTGCGCAATTACAACGTGGCGGTCAGCGAAGCGGATGGACGGGTGGTCTTCCTGCACAAGATTGTTTCTGGGGGGGCAGACCGCTCGTATGGCATTCACGTCGGCCAGCTTGCCGGGTTGCCGCGACCTGTCGTGCAGCGCGCCGGCGAGATCTTGCGCGCTCTGGAAGCCTCCTCGGGCAAGGCCGCCCGCCTGGAAGCGCCCTCCCCGCAACAGATGGCACTCTTCCCCGAGACCAATCCCTTGCTCGACGAGCTGCAGGCGCTCGACCTGAACGCCCTCTCGCCGATCGAGGCGTTGAACAAGCTTTACGAATGGCATAAGCGTTTTACTCCCCCGCAACCCTGAAATACGCCTTCACGGTTTATAGACGCCAGATAGTCATCTGTTCGGGCTCGACCTCGAGCGCCCACGCGCCCAGGTCTTGCACTGCATACTCGACATAAAGGTAATCTGGCTCGCGTTCCACCTTGTTCAGCCTGACTTGCCGTTTGAACTGGAAGGTGAGCAACCGGGAGTTCCACTCGCCTTGCTCTTGCGGGTTGTAGCCCGGCGGGGGCGCGTAGGCGCGCTCGATGTCGGTTTCGGAGAGCAGCAGGCGCAGCATGGCTTCGGGGGCATCCACCGCCCACAGCAGGCTGGCGGTAGCCTGCGCTTCCAGCTCCATCTCGCGTTCGGCGGGTGTCAACTCCCACTGCACCGGCGTCCAGATGCCGGGCAGGTCATCCACGTAAATTGTCTCAGGTTCGATGATTGCAGGCAATGGCAGCCTCCAGCGAGAGAATGCGCCGGGAACTCACCCCGCGGCGATGATCTTGCGCGTGAGCATGCTGCCGGCGATAGCGCAGGCGTCCGTGGGCAGGTAGTGGCTCACTGCAGCGCTGAACAGGATTTGGTGATTGGCGGGGAAGTCCTCGTCGCCCTCCCAGCGCACGGCGAGCAGGGAGACGCGAGGGAACAGGGGGAAGCGGAAGGCCAGGTCGCCAAAAGCGGTAGGTTCGCCACCTGCCGCCCGTGCCGCGGAGCGGAAGGACGCCTGGTTAGCCCCAAACCTGGCTGCCAGGCTCTTTCCGGTGTAGCCTTGAAAAGCCTGCGCGTAGAAGCGGCCGTCGGGGAGCTCGCTGAAGGCAATCCAATCGCTCCCGCTGGGAGAGCCATCGGCGTGGTTGAGGTAGTACAGCACCAGCGCGGTGTTGGGCAGGTTCACGGGCGCCGGCGAGCCGCTAGCTTCGAGGGCGCCTTGCGGTAAGCGCATCCAGATTGGCTTACCCCAAAATTCCAGCTCGAGCCGAGAGGCACCCTGCTCATCGAGGGTGAACCGCGCCCCGCTCAGGCGCGCCAGGAGCTCGGCGGGCTTGTCCTGCAGTTGTCGGCGCAGCTCGTCAACGCGCGCCTGGAGCAGGTTGGCGTTATCGACGGAAATGGGCGTCCGAGGGTGCGCTGGCATGGGCTTTCTTCCCGCGCGGGTCAAGCAGGCTGCAATCCAACCTCACGAGCGAAGCGGGCGATGGCTTCCAGGTGTTCGCTCGGGGAATTCAAACCGGCTCCCATCGTATTCAGGCTGAGGTGCGTCGCCCCAACTGCCTGCCATTCGCTGACTAGCGCGAGCAGGTGTTCAGTGTCACCGCTGCTCAGGGAGAGGCGGGCTTCGACCCCGAAGTCGGACGGCGAGCGGCCATTTTCGACGAGCAACCGTTTGAGTGTCTCGAGGAGGGCGATGGCGTCCTTGGGCTCCTTGTAATTGGGTAACCAGCCGTCAGCTAACCTGGCCGCCCTGCGCAGGACGGGATCGGCGTTGCCGCCAAACCAAATGGGGATGGGGCGCTGCACCGGCAGGGGGTTCAGCCCGGCGTCGGGGATGGTATGCCAGCGCCCGTCGTAGGTGACCAGGGGCTCGGTCCACAGGCGACGTAGCAGCGCCACTTGCTCAGCGACGCGCCGACCGCGGGTGTGGAAGTCCTGGCCGAGGGAGGTGTATTCTACCTCGTTCCACCCCAACCCGACCCCCAGGCGCAGGCGTCCCTGGCTGAGCACGTCCAGCGTGGCAGCCTGTTTGGCCACCAGAGCGGTCTGGCGCTGGGGCAGGATAATGATGCCGGTGGCGAAGTGGATGCGCCGAGTGTGCGCGGCCATGAAGGTGAAGAGGATAAAAGGCTCATGGAAAGCATGGCCGGCGTGGTAGACACCTTTCCAGCCGCCAGGGCGGTCGGGGTTGGCGCCCAGCACGTGGTCGTACGCCAGGATGTGCGTGTAGCCTAGCGCTTCGGCAGCCTGGGCGTAATCCTTGATAGCGGCCGGGTCGTGGCCGAATTCGGTCTGCGGGTAGATTACTCCTATCTTGAGCATGGAACACAACTCCTTAACGACGGGTGACGTGGCCCAGGAACCCGGATACTGCCTGGTTGAAGGCTTCGGGTTGCTCCAGCGGGGGCAGGTGGCCGGCGCCGGGAATCACCACCAATTGGGAGTCGCTCAACGCGGCGTGCATGCTCTCCGCTTCC
>JAQUAE010000384.1 GCA_028687395.1 Anaerolineales bacterium
GGGACGCCGTCTGGCGTTGAGAACTCGATGAAGCAGGTCGTCCCGGGGACGGTGCGGATCTTGGCGAAGGCTTCCTCGCCGGCGGTCACCTCCCAGGAGAGGAAGGTGAGCTCGAAGGTGACTGGCGTGGCGCTGGGCGGGGAGAGGGGCAGGACAGCCAGGCGTGGCGTGTTGGTTGCCGTGGGCGTCAGGGACGGCAGCGCATAGGAGGGCGTCTCGAGCGTGGGATACGGCGTGTAGGTAGGGTAGGGAGTATAGGTCGGCCCTGCCACGATTTGGGTGACTTCGAGGGTGTAAGCGCTGATCTGTGTGACCGCGGCGCGGGCCGGCTCGTTGCCGCGCGGCAAGAGCAGCCAGCCGAGCGCCAGGCCGACCAGGCATGAGAAACCAGCCCACGCCAACGCCAGGGGCAACACCCGGCGCCGGGCGCGCAATTTGGGGTCACTGGTCGGCTTATCCATGGGTTGCACCAGTCCCATCCCCCGGCTTCGGCTTCAGCCAGCTTGTTCACGTTGGATTGTGTAGATATTTGCAGGCTGAGTGGGGGTTGGCTTAGCGTATTATAACCGGCAACCATACGGCATGCGTGTACCCCAGCGCCTGGCGCATTACCGGGAACAGGTCGGTGTTATCCAGGTACGACCCGCGCACAGGATCAGTTCCGCGCACGATCTGGGTGAGGGCCTCGGCGCCGAGCCCCTTGGCGAAGAGGCGCACCAGGCTGTTGGTGTGCTGGGTGCTGTTCCAGGCCCAGTAAACCGCCTCTCCGGCCTCGATCTTCCCATCACCATCGTCCTCCCAACTGGCGCGCAGACCTGAGATCGAATCGGTCTTCTCGAGATTCAGGGTGCGTTCGGACACCTCGCCCAAGGGCTGGTTTGGGAAGACGCCCGGGCTTTGGGTCAGGTAGCCGGTCTCGTGGTCGGCGGTGACGATGAACAGGGTGTTTTCCCAGTCGCTGGGGGTAGAGAGGTCTTCGACCCACTGGATGGCCGTCTGGATGGCGGCGTTGAAGTCGAAGACTTCGCCGATCATCTGGTCCATGTTGTTGCTGTGGCTGGCCCAATCGATAGCTCCACCTTCGATCATCAGGGCGAAGCCATCCGGGTCGCGCTGCAACACCTGAAGCGCGGCGAGTGTCATTTGGGCGAGGGTGGGGTTTTCGGAGGAGGCGCCGGTGCCATTTGCCAGGCGGAACTCCAGGTTGCCCCCTGCTCCGCCGAACAGGCCCGCCAGGCGAGTGGTGGTGATCGCGCTGGCTGCTGCCAGCAGGCGGGCGCCGCCATCCGGGGAGCCATCGATGCGCTGAACGAAAGTGAAAGCCCCAGGCAGGTTGCTCTCCCCTTGCAGCTTGTCCACCATGGTTTGGTTCAAGTAGGCGGCAGAGTTCCACGCCGGGTGGCCGCCGCTGATGAGCACCTCGGGCGGCGGCAGGCTGAGCCCGTGGCCACCGGCGTAACGCGCGTCGATCGCCGGCGTGCCGGTGGTGTTCGGGTCGCCCCACAGGGCTTCGTCGGCGATGGCGAAGCCGTTGGTGCGGCTGTCGTTGTGCGCCAACCAGGCGCCGGGCGTGGCGTGGGAGAGCTGCACGCTGCTCACCGCACCCACCGCCCGGCCGGACCAGCGCGCCCATTCGGCAATGCTCGCCAGGCGCGCGCCGCCATCGGCAGACACGCCGAGGCGGTTGTTGGCGGTCTTCGCGCCGCTGAAAAGCGCCGTTGCCGCTGCGGCGCTATCGGTGGGGGATTGCTTGGGGGCGTTGAAGTCGTCCCACATGATCACCGGGTCATAGCTGCCGGTGATCGAATAGGTGGACATCCAGGTATTCGTCCAGCCTTGATACTCCGGTGTGCTGTCGGCAAAAGTGTTCGCTGCCTGGAGGTGGTTGGCCCCCATGCCATCCCCAATGAACACGATCAGGTACCTGGGGGGCGGTGCAGGATTGGCGTTGGCGGGCTGGCGACCGTCCCATGCCAGCAGGCAGACCAACGCCAGGGATAACCAAATACGTTTGAACATCCTCCGGATACTATGCTCTTCACATTGAAAAGTCAAGTGCTGCCCGTTTACATTTTTGCGAGGCTTGTTGGCGGTCTAGTGGTGTAAACGGGTAGATAAGATTTTTCTCATATCATTTTTATAATCCTCTGACTTTCGCGGTTTATACTAGCGTCCTGTGCAGTATCATGGTGCGTTTATTAAGACCTTAATGACTGGGAAAGGCATACATAATGATTAAACAAATAACCACCTCACGGTTGATTTGGATTGGGCTGCTGGTGGCCGCGCTCACGCTGGCTTGCGGCTTGAGCGTGCCCGGCTCACCATCGATCGCTTCTACGGCCACGCCACGATCACTCCAAAAAGTATCTGCTCCCACGCAAGTCCCATTGCCTCCGGTAACCACGGATGAGCAGACTGCCTTGATCACCCTGTACGCGCGGGTGAACCCCGCTGTGGTCAACATCACCCAATATGGCAGGGAGGGAGGCAACGTCGTGCCCGTCAGCCAGGGTTCGGGTTTCGTTTATGACGCCGAGGGACACGTCGTCACCAACGCCCACGTGGTGCA
>JAQUAE010000385.1 GCA_028687395.1 Anaerolineales bacterium
AATCGACGCGGGGAAAAGACGCCCACGAGCTGATCCTGGAGTCCTTCAGCCAGCACCGGGCGGACGTGCTGATCGGGACGCAGATGCTGGCCAAGGGGCTGGACCTGCCGCTGGTGACCCTGGTGGGCGTGGTGCTGGCGGACGTGGGTTTGAACCTGCCGGATTACCGCGCCGCGGAGCGCACCTTCCAGGTTTTAACCCAGGTGGCAGGCAGGGCAGGGCGCAGCCCGTTGGGCGGCGAGGTGGTGCTGCAGACCTTCCAGCCGGAGCATTACGCCATTCAAGCCGCCGCGCGGCACGATTACGCCGCGTTTTACCGGCAGGAACTGGCTTATCGCAGCGAGCTGGGATATCCGCCGTTTACGCGGCTGGCGCGGCTGGAGTACCGCCACGCCAACGCGGGGCGGGCGGAAAGCGTCGCGCGCCACCTGGCGGAGGAAATCAAGCGCTGGAGCGAGGTGGAAGGCAGGCACGTCGAGATGATCGGACCAGCGCCGTGCTTCTACGCCCGGCTGGCAGGCATGTATCGCTGGCAGATCATCCTGCGCGGCAGCGACCCGGCAACGGTATTGCGCGGGCGTGAGCTGGGGGCGTGGCGAGTGGAACTGGAGCCGCCTTCCTTGCTATAATACCTGGATGGAGAGGCTGCAACATGGAAAAAAGGCACGAAATACTCACCTGGCATGACGTAGACAGCCTGATCGACCACCTGCTGCCCCAGTTCGAAGGGGAATTCGCAGCCATGCTGATGATCACCCGGGGTGGGATCATCCCCGGAGGGATGCTGGCGGAAGCGATGGGTATCACGCACATGCTCACCGCAGCGGTGGATTTCCCAGCGCAACTGGAGATCGAGAAGACCAGCTTGTTAGCCTGGCCGAAATTCATCCAGTTTCCGGAGGATGAGTTGCTGCGCGGCCGGAGGACGCTGGTAGTGGACGACGTGTGGGGCTCGGGACGGACGATCACGGCGGTCAAAAACCGCGTCTCGGCGGCGGGAGGCTTCCCCTACACGTGTGTGTTGCATTTCAACCCCTACCGCAACCTGTTCGGCAGCGTGCGCCCGGACTATTACGCCGCGATCACCGACGCGCACATCATCTACCCCTGGGAAGCCCGCCGCGACCAGGACAAGATGTTCTTCGAACAGGGACCGCAACCCTCCTGCTAAGGACGAACAGCGGAATCGAGGCAGCCCAGTACTTTTGGGGCAGGTCCATCCGCTTCCGCCCCACCCATTCGCTCCCCGACACTTCAAACGAACTTTTGTTCAGCGACAGTTCGACTGTCGCCGAATATAATTAGACAGCTTCCTGCTGGCTTTGTTGACGCGCCGCTTCCCTAAGTAATAGATTCGACCTTCTCGATCTCCGGGAAGAACTGGCGCACGGTGCCCTCCACCCAGCCATGCAGCGTGCTCGGCAGCAGCGGGCATCCCAGACAAGCCCCACCCAGCTTCACCTTCAGGACGCGCCCGTCGAAAGCAATCATCTCCACCGAACCACCGTGATAATGCTCGATGTAGGCGTTGATCTGCTCGATCAACCCTTTCAATCGCTGCTCGTATTCTTGATCCACCATCGCCGCCTTGCCTCTCAAGTCCGTTGGCCTTTGGCCAGGCCCTGTTGCAATAATGCCATCACTTCCGCGTGGGTGCTCCGCAACCGCTCGGCGATCACCTGTGCCAGCCGGTCCAGCACCACGATGCCCGTATCCGGGTAGCGCGCGCACAGCTCGCGCAGGTCCTTGCCACGTACCCGCAGCAACTGGCTGTAGCACGTGCAAATCGCTCCCGAAGTATACACCCGGTTGCCCAATGCCGCCGACCAGCCCAAGATTCCCCCTGGCTTGACCCGCGCCACCACGATCTCCGGCCCGTCATCCGGCTTGTAGCGCACGTTCACCTCGCCCACCACCACCAGGTAAAGGTATTGGGCGAGGTCCCCCTGCTCGAAGAGCAAGGTGCCGCTGTAACAATCGATGGGCACGAAGAGCGGGCGCAGTAATTCCAACTGCTCGGGAGCCAAACCTTGGAAAAAGGGGACCTGTAAGAAGATATCGGCTGCCATAATTGCCAACCCGCCAGTGACGTCGATATCAATGTACTCACACATGCTCCCGAATCCTAGTGGCAAATGTCACCAAACTTCAGATAAATTTCCTAACTCGGCCGGGCTATTTGGCAGGGTGTTTCAGATGGGTGGTGTAACTTAAAGCAAGCGCAGGCGCCGCCGGAGGTTCATCCCAGCGGCGCCCATATATATTGGATCTCGCTATTGCCGGCGGCGTTTGCCGCCCAAAGCCTCAGGAGTTGACCTTGCTGATCTCCTTCGCCGGCACGCTCTCGCTGATCGGGCGGAAGGTCAGCGCGTCGCTGGCCTCGTCCACGTCCACCAGGATGGTCGCTCCCTCGCTGAACTCGCCGCTCAGCAGGCTCACCGAGAGCGGGCTCTCCACGTATTTCTGCAGCGCCCGCTGTAATGGCCTGGCGCCGAAGGTGGGGTCATACCCCACGTTCGCCAGCCAGTTGCGCGCCTCCTCGGTCAGCTCCACCGTCAGGCCGTGCTCGG
>JAQUAE010000038.1 GCA_028687395.1 Anaerolineales bacterium
TCAAGTGGTCGTCGACCATTGCTGCCAGGTGGTACAGCGCCAGGCCATCCGACTTGACCAGGATGTAGTCATCCAACTGGCGGTTCTCCAGGGTGATCTCGCCGCGCAGCAGGTCGCGCACGGTGATACTACCATTTTTTGGACTGCGGAAGCGCACGACGTACGCTTCCCCGGCGGAAATGCGGCGGCGGGCAGCCCCGGGATCCAGGTTGCGGCAGGTGCCATCGTACAGCGGCACCTGTTTCATGGCTTGCTGCTGCTTGCGCACCTCGGCCAGGCGCTGCGGGGTGCAGAAGCAGTAATAAGCGTGACCGGATTCGACCAGCCTGCGGGCGTGCTCCTGATAGATTTCTTTGCGTTCGGATTGGCGATAGGGAGCGTCGGGTCCACCCACGTCAGGCCCTTCGTCCCATTGCAAGCCCAGCCAGTGCAGACTGTCCACCAGCTCCTGCTCCGCCTCCGGTACGTAGCGCTTCCGGTCAGTATCCTCGATGCGCAGGATGAACTGCCCGCCGGTTTGGCGGGCGAGCAGGTAATTGTACAAAGCGGTGCGTCCGCTCCCCAGGTGGGTGCGGCCAGTCGGCGAAGGCGCAAAACGGACGCGCACCGGATTCTTCTCTGATGACATGCGAATCTCCCGGCACAAGATGAATTGGAATCCGCCCCTGGCTGAGGGGGGCTCAAAACTCGAGCGATTTGTGGTGCAAGACCACGCTTTCGACCAGCCCGATGCCGATCAGCGCCGAGAGCAGCGAGCTGCCCCCGTAACTGATGAATGGCAAGGTGAGACCGGTGGCAGGCATCATGTTCAGGTTGACGCCGATGTTGACGATAGCCTGAAAGGAAAGCATGGTCGCCACGCCATAGCAGATCAAGGCGCCGAAGGTATCCCGTGAGAGGCGCGCCGCCCGCAAGCAGCGGTAGATCACAAAGAGCAATAGGAACATCACCACGGTCGTGCCGATGAAGCCGAACTCCTCCGCCATGGCCGAGAAGATGTAATCCGACCAGCGAATCTTGAGGAAGCGCAACTGCACCTGGGAGCCATAGCCATAACCCTTACCCAGCCACCCGCCCGAGCCGATGCTGATCAGGGCTTGCTGAATGTTGTAGATGTCGCCATGACGGGCTTCCGGGTCCTGGAACAAGAAATTGAGGATGCGCCGCTGCTGGTATTCTGCCAGGAAGGGATAACCGATGAAGGGGGTCACCAGCCCGGCCAATCCGAAGAGCAGGAGGTGCTTGACGCGTAAGCCTGCCGCCCACAGCAAGGCAAACCAGATGACGATGATCACAATCGAGGTGCTCAGGTTGGGTTGCAATAGAATCCAGATGACGATGCCCATGGTCAGCAGCAGGCTGCGCCCCACGGTGGAGAGCTGTCCAACCAGCTCCTTGTTACGCGTGAAGAAATCCGCCAGCACGAGCACCATGACCAGCTTGGCAAACTCGGAGGGTTGGATCAGGATCACGCCGGTGTCGAACCAGCGCGCCGAACCGAACAACACCGCCCCGGTGATGAAGAGCACCGCCAGGACAACCGCCATGCCGTAATACAGGGTTCGATTGAGCGACGCCCACAGGCGGTAGTCGATCGCGGCGATGACGATCATGACCACGAAGCCGACGCCGGCGAAGATTAACTGGCGGCGTACCAGGTCCAGTTCGGCCAGCTCGATGTTGCCAGCCACCGCCGAGCGAATCATGGTGACGCCCACGATGGTCAACACCGCCACCGCGCCGAGCAACCAGAAATCGAAATGCCGCCAGTTGGTGCGTCGCATGCCGCGCTCTTCCTACCCGCTCCCCCGCCGCCGGCTCGGCCGCAGGGGGATATCGGCGATCAGGCGCTGCTCTCTGCCATCCTGCGTCATCTCGATGCGCACTGCCCCCACGTCGATTTCTACATGGCGTGAAATCACGCCGACCAACTCGTCCTTGAGCTTATCGAGCGCTGCAGCGCTCATATCAACGCGGTCATGGATAAGCATGAGCCTCATGCGCTCCTTGGCCTGGCGCGCGCTGCTTCGATCCCGCCCGATGAGCTGCTGGAATAGCTTCATGGGATTAGTCGCCTCCTTGGCGGATTCTGCGCGCCAGCCTGCCCAACAAGCCGCCGCCCTCCTCCAGGTCGAGGAAGGGCACCTCCGCTCCCATCAACCGTTGGGCGATGTTGCGAAAGGCTTGCCCTGCTCTGCTCCTGCCATCCATCACCACCGGCATGCCGCGGTTGGTGCTGGTTACCACTCCCTCATCCTCGGGCACCAGGCCGATCAACTCTACGGCCAGCAACTCGAGGACGTCTTCCGGTGAGAGCATGTCTCCCTTGCGCACCATGGAAGGCTTGATGCGGTTGATGATCAGCCGCGCCGGACCTTTCTCCTCCGACTCGACCAGCCCGATGATGCGATCAGCGTCCCGCACCGCCGAGACCTCAGGGTTGGTGATGACCACCACGATATCGGTTGGGGCGATGGCGTTGCGGAAGCCGCGCTCGATGCCTGCTGGGGAATCGATGATGATCCAGTCGAACTCTTCACGCAGCTCATTGCACAGCCGCACCATGTCGCTTGGCGAGACGGCACTCTTATCCCGTTTTTGCGCCGCGGGGATGAGAAACAACTCAGGCAACCGCTTGTCGCGAATCAATGCCTGCTTCAAGCGGCAACGGCCTTCGACCACGTCCACCAGATCATAGACGATGCGGTTCTCCAGGCCAAGCACCACATCCAGGTTGCGCAGACCGATATCCGCATCCAGGCAAACCACCTTGAGGTCGTTCTGGGCCAGGGCGGCGCCGATATTAGCGGTGGCTGTGGTCTTCCCCACCCCTCCCTTGCCTGATGTAATTGTCACCACTTTAGCCGGCATACCGCCTCCACAGTGCAGGTTTCATTATGGTTTCCAGGGTTCCGCAACCACGGCGCCGTTCCGCAGGCTGGCTATCTCGGGTTGGGGTTTACCCTTCCTCTTCGGGGATAGCGCAATCTGGTCGGATATGCGCAATTGCGTGGGGCGCAGGTCAAGGGCGCAGACCACCGCCCCTTCGTCGCCGTTGGCGCCGGCGTGCACCAGGCCGCGCAGCCGCCCCCACACGACCACGTTGCCACCGGCAATGATCTCCGCGCCGGGGTTCACGTCTCCAATCACCACCACGTGCCCGGGATACTGCACGCTGGCGCCAGAGCGCAAAGTGCGCGCCACCATCACTGCCTCTTCAACGCCATGCAAGCCACCATGGGCATACTCATCCATGGAGGCGTAGCGCGGTTTGGTCAGGCGCGTTTCCAGCCCCAGCATCTGGGCGGTTTGCTCGGTGGTAGGCGAATTGCTCAGCACCGCCCAGAGATACAGCCCGCGTTCAGAAAGCCCGTCCCGCAGGCTGCCCAGGTCCACCGCCTTGAGGATGGCGTCTCCCACGTCCAGAGCCAGGCGCGCCCCGCGCAGGAATTCGCCCTGCCGATCGAGCTGCTCCAGCAATGCCTGGCGAATCTCGCTCCACTCCCCCTCGCCGAGCAGCACCAATAAGCCTTCCTTGATTCCCTTGATCTGGATCTTGGAAGGTTGGAGTGAGCTGTCCGGGAGCGGCAATTCAGGCGCCGGGTGCATACTGCAATTCAAGCTGACAATACCTGCACAATATCTCAAAAATTATAGCACGAACCATCAAGGGGCTGCCTGTGCGGTGTCGATAGCCTTCAACTGGAAATAAGCCTCGATGGCCTGGCGCACGATCGGGCCGGCCACGCTCGCTCCCTCGCCGCCGTTGTAAACGAACGCTATAACCGCTACCTCCGGATTATCGTAGGGTGCATAAGCCACCGTCCAGGCGTGCGAGGGCCAGTTACCGGGGATGCACAGGTTCTTGGCGTTGGCGTACTGGTCGCAGTACTCGGCGGTGCCCGTCTTCCCCGCCGCGGCAATGTCCACGTTGACGAACTCCTTGGCCAGCGTGCCGTGGGTGACCGCCCGGCGCATGCCCTCCTGAACTTTATCGATCACCCAGGTTTCGACAGTCTTGGTCTGGCCTTCGATGGGTTCGCAACCCCGGATGGTGGTGTCGTAAAACTCCTGGATAACCGGGTCTTTAGTGATATCCCACTTCATCTCCGGCGAGAATGCCTGGACGGTGTTCCCCTCCCCATCCAGGATCTCCCGCACGAGCGTGGGGCGCATCAGCTTGCCATCGTTGGCGATGGTAGCTGCCGACATCAACACCTGCAGCGGCGTGGCCAGCACGTACCCCTGGCCGACGCTGGCGATGTAGGTGTCCCCAGTCGACCAGCCCTCGCCGTGGGTGATGCGCTTCCACTTCGGGTCGGGCACCAGGCCTTTCTCCTCGTCGGGCAGCTCGATGCCGGGGTATTCGCCATAGCCCAAGGCTTTAGCGTAGGTGGTCAGGCGGCAAATGCCTAACCCTTCGGGCACCTCGTCCTGGTAGCCGCCGCCAAGCTTGTAGAAATAGACGTTGCTCGAGTTGGACAAGCCGCCAACGAAATTCAACTGGCCGAAGCCGGCCTCGTTCCAGTCGACGAAATCGCGCTCCCGCCCAGGATCATTGGCGAAGTATTTCTCGGTAATGGTGATCTTGGGCGGCGTAGTGATGAACTGCTCCGGGTCAACCACGCCCTCGTTCAATGCCCCCACCGCGGTCACCAGCTTGAAGACCGAGCCAGCCGGCAGCACGTCGCCCACGGCGTGGTTGAGCAGCGGGTTGGCCGGGTCGGCGATCAACTGGTTGTAGTAGTAAGCGGGGATGAAGCGCGCCATGCGGTTGTTTTCGTAGGTCGGGTAGGAGACCAGGGCCAGCACCTCGCCGGTTTGGGGATTGAGGGCGATTACCACCCCGGAGGTGGAGCGGATGGTATTCAGGTAGCGGTTCCAGAAGTTGATCTCGCGCTCCAGGATGGCGGTGAGGGCTTGCTGCAGGCGGGTGTCGATAGTCAGACGCAGGTTGTACCCCGAAGTGGGCTCCACCGGCGCCTGCAAGCCGCGCATCACCTGGCCTGCCACGTCCACCTCCACCATCCACTCGCCGTTCTTCCCCGCCAGCAGGTCCTGGAATTGCAGCTCCACCCCGGCGTAACCGACCTTATCCCGGTTGGGTAGCAGGCCTTGCGCACGAAAAGCTTCTTCCTGTGCGGCGGGAATCGGTCCAAGGAAGCCCACGATATTGGCTGTCGTCGCGCCGGTGGGGTACTCGCGAATCGGCTCGATCTCGATGCCTACTCCGGGCCAGTCCATGGCTTTCTCCTGCACCACGCGGGCGACCACCTCATCCACGTCGCATTTCACCTTCACCGCCTGGAAAGGCGTAGAGCCCTCGCCATATTCGGCAATCTGGGCGATGCCGTGGTTGGATATGCAGGGGACGTAGGGGTTCTCCAGAGTGATCTCCTCCTGGTTGACTGGCAGGTTGATCAGCTCGGAGAGCTCGCGGAAGATCTCCTGCACTGCGCCGGGGTCATCCGGCAGGTTGGAGGTGGTGATGGTGACGTTATAGGAAGGGATATTGCGCGCCAGCACCGTGCCGTTGCGGTCGTAGATGATGCCGCGCAAGGCTTGCAGGTTGTAGGTTTCGGTGCGATTGTCTTCAGCGCGGGCGGTCCATTCCTCGCTCTGCAGGATTTGCAGAGTAAACAGGCGTGAGATGTAGATGCCAAAGATCAGCGCCACCACAATACCAAAGCTGAAGATGCGTTTCCAATCGACGTGATTTTCAGGGGGGGGAGAACCGTTCATACCTCTAACTCTTCCGGATAAAAGACCTTTGCCAGGTCGCCCATCAGGGCAAAGGTGGGAATGGCAAACAACAGGTTAAGCACCGTGCTGGGCACGATGATCAGGCTGAAGGACTGCCCCATCGGAATGGGCTCGCCGATCAACTGTAAGGCGAGCACGGCAATCCCCTGGCTGACGATGGTGCTGACGAAGGTGATGATGAACATCGCCAGGATGGGTACCTGCCAGACACGCTGGCGCAGGATGAGCGCCAGGGCAGTGGCGATGGTGTAGCCCAGCAGAGGGACGCCCATGGGCAGGGCGGAAGCAATGTCGACCATCAAGCCGCCGACCAGGCACCAGTGCCAGGCGGTTTGCACCCGCTTCTGCAGCGCCCAGGCGACGATGGCGAGCAGGACCAGATCGGCCGTGCCGTGCAACAGGTTCAAGTGGGTAATCAGGGTGGATTGCAACACTAACAGGGCGCCCAGGATTGGAATAGAGATAAAGACAGCCATCGTACACCGCCGCTCTCGAACCCGTCACGGCGCCTGGGGGGTGGAAATCAAGGGGGAGTAATCGATGGGGGTGAAATTGGTGATCACCAGCACGATTTCCAAATGGGTGAAATCCACCACCGATTGAATGGTCGCCCTTTGAAACAAGTCCTGGTCGCGGCTGCGCACGCCCGCCAGTTGCCCGATCAAGATGTTCGCTGGGAAGCCGCCGCCCAGGCCGGAGGTCAGCACCAGGTCGCCTGGCTTGACCTCAGCGCTTTGGGGAATCATCTCCAGCGTGATTTCAGCGGTGATCGAGCCGAACAACACTGCCTGGGCGCCGGAGGGCTCCAGGTGCACGTTGACGGTGGAAGCGGGATCGGTGATCAGTTGCACCCGCGCCGCTCCCGCAGTTACCGCGGCGATGCGCCCCACCAGGCCTTGCGCCGTGACCACCGGCATGCCCCGGCGCAGCCCGTCGTCGGAGCCGCGATTGATGATCACATATTGCATGAAGGGGCTGGGGTCGCGCGCCACTACCGCCGCTGCCTGGTAGCGGTTCTCCGGGTTGGCGCGGGCAAAATCGACCAGCGCCGAGAGGATCTTGGTCTCGGAGAGCTGCTGTTCGAGTTCGATGATCTGGGCTTGCAGGCGTGATACCTCCGCCTCGAGCTCGGCGTTGCGCTGGCGCAGGCGCACTGTATCCTGCGGGGCGGAGATGAGGCGCACCGCCGCCTGGTAGCGCGTGGTGACCCAGTTTTGAGCGCTGATTACCGGGTTCAAGAGGATGCGGGAAACGGGAGTGAGATAACCGCCCAGAGCCAGCCCGATCAATCCCAACGCAATCAATGCAAACACGACGGTTTGCAGGGGACGTGAGTTGGTTTTCATGGAGCTAAACGTGCTTCGTGCTGCCCCGCTCCAGCCCGACGAGATACTTGCCCAGGTGGTCCAGGTCTTCCAGGATGATGCCCGCGCCGCGCGCCACGCAGCTCACCGGGTCCTCCGCCACCCAAACGCGGATGTGCAGGTCGTTCGCCAGGCGCCGATCCAGCCCCTGGAGCAGCGCTCCCCCGCCCGCCAGGCACAAGCCGGCGTCCATCAGGTCCCCCAGGATTTCCGGCGGGGCTTCGTCGAGGGTGTCCTTGATCGTATCGATGATGGTCTGCACCGAGCCGTTGATGGCTTCGCGCATTTCAACCGACGAGACCTCCACCGCGTCCGGCAAGCCGGTGACCAGGTTGCGCCCGCGGGTGATGACGGTCTTCTCCTGAGGCAGGTGATAGGCTGAGCCGGCGCTGATCTTGGCCTTCTCGGCCATGCGCTCGCCGATCAGCAGGTTGTACTTGTTGCGCATGTACTGAATTATGTCCAGATCCATCTCGTCGCCGGCCACGCGCAGGGAGCGCGAGGTAATCACGCCGCCCATCGACATGATCATCACCTCCGAGGTGCCCCCGCCAATGTCCACGATCATGCTACCGCGCACCTCGTTGATCGGCAACCCCGCCCCGAGAGCCGCGGCGACGGGCTCCTCGATGAGGTAGACCTCCCGCGCGCCGGCCGACATGGCTGCATCGTACACCGCTCGCTTCTCTACCTCGGTCACCCCGGTGGGGACGCCGATGACGATGCGCGGGCGAGGAATGGGGACGATGCTCTGCTCGTGGGCTTTGCCAATGAAGTAAGCCAGCATCTCCTGGGCGATTTCGAACTCCGAAATCACCCCATCGCGCAAGGGGCGGATGGCGACCACGTTGGCTGGCGTGCGCCCGATCATCTCCTTCGCAGCCGCACCCACCGCCAACGGCTGGCGGGTCTTCTTATCAATGGCAACCCAGGAAGGCTCGTTGATGACGATGCCCTTGCCGCGCACATTGACCAAGGTGGTGGCTGTACCCAGGTCGATGCCAATATCTAGAGAGAAAAACCCCATTAACCAATTCAGGGGATTGAAAGCCAAATTGTGCTCCTTGGTAGTTGGGGTAAAGCAGCAACGGACAGGGTCAACTACCGGATTGCGTTGTTTTTATGAGCGTATGTGCGAACTTTGTTCAGCCAACCCACACCAAAACACCGTTGCGGATTATACCATTGAACTTTTTTTCTCGATCCGGCACCCATTTTAAGGTGCGCCAGCCGTTTTTCACAGGCTAAAATCCCTTTCTTAACCATTTTCTTAACCGCCTGATAGCCAAAAGGGGGTAGGATACCCCCTGGATCACCCGTCGCAGCTCGTAACGGCGTCCACAGGCTGTGAAGTTCAAGTATAATGGCCGCGCAAACCGCGAATACAAGACAGGAGGTGCAATCAAACAATCTTACTCAGGGAAAGAGAGCGCATGGGCCACACTCCGAAGCCGGGTGTGGTTGACGAGGACGAGGGTTCCTCTCCGCGAGGAGGGGTTAACCGGCTTGAACGCAGCACGAGCGCAGCAGTGAGCCGGGAAAATCGAAGGATCAGCGGATGCCCTCCGGGTGCGCCATCACCCGTCACCTTTCCCTCCAAATTAATCTCCAGGACAACACCGCCGGGCGACCAGCGGGCAAAACGCTGGAGAGTGGCGACTAAAGGCTGGTAATCCAGCGCCCGGTGAGCGGAGTCTCAAGCTGCGCTCGCCGGAGGGCGCTCGTGATTGCCCAGCCAAACCTGAAATGTGATGGAGGGATCTTCCATGTGTGGCATAGTTGGCTACATCGGCGAGCGCGACGCCACGCCGATCATCCTCAACGGCCTCAAGCGGCTGGAGTACCGCGGCTACGACTCGGCCGGCATGGCAATTCTCGAGAACGGACACATCGAGGTGCGCCGCGACGCCGGCAAGCTGGCGCACCTGGCGGCGCTGCTCGACGAACAGCCCGTACACGGCCGCACCGGCATCGGGCACACCCGCTGGGCGACTCACGGCGAGCCCAGCGCCCGCAACGCCCACCCCCACCTGGGCATGACCGGCCAGGTCGTCCTGGTGCACAACGGCATCGTGGAGAACTTCCTCGAGCTGCGCGAGGAGCTGCTCGCCGAAGGCGCGGTCTTCAAGTCGGACACCGACACCGAGGTGATCGTCCACCTGATCGAGCGCTCGCTGGCAAGTGAAGGCGGCTTGCTGGAAGCTACCCGCCGCGCCATCCGCATGCTCAAGGGCGCCCATGGCATCGTGGTGCTCTCCACGCTGGAGCCGGATAAGATCATCGCCGCCCGCGTCGGCAACGCCGGCGGGGTGGTCATCGGGCAAGGGGAGGGCGAGATGTACGTCGCCTCCGACCTGCCCGCCATCCTGGAGCACACCTGCCGGGTGGTGTTCCTCGAATCACAGCAAATCGCCTCGGTCAGCCGGCAGGGGTTAGAGTTGTACACTCTGTCCGGCGAGCCGGTGCCCTACACTTTCCACACCGTCCCCTGGGACCCGGTGGCAGCCGAGAAGGGCGAGTATCGCCACTTCATGCAAAAGGAAATCCACGAGCAGGTGCGTTCCCTGACCGACACCATCGCCGGGCGCGTCGATTTCGAGGCAGCGCGCATCCGCCTGCCGGAGCTCAACCTGACCCCCGAGCTGGCCAGGCGCATCCGCAAGATCTTCATCACCGCCTGCGGCACCGCCTCCCACGCTGCGATGGTGGGCAAGGTGCTCATCGAGCGCATCGCCCGCATCCCCGTTGAGGTGGACATCGCCTCCGAGTTCCGCTACCGCGACCCCATCCTGGACGAGGACACGGTGACGCTGGTCATCAGCCAGTCGGGAGAGACCGCCGACACGCTGGCCGCTATGGAGGAGGCGCGGCGCAAGCGCTCGATCCTGTGGTCGATCGTCAACGTCATCGGCTCGCAGGCGATGCGCATCGCCGACGG
>JAQUAE010000039.1 GCA_028687395.1 Anaerolineales bacterium
CCGTTCCTGCCAGCGGGAGCTGAATCCGGGCGCAGGGCTGAGCATAGGCGCCGTGTGCAGGGCGCCGCTCACTTCCTGCCAGTTGGTGGAGAGCTTCTGGCAGGCCGCGCAGGCTTGCAGGTGCGCCTCCAGGTCGGCGCGCTCCACCGGGGAAAGCGGCTCCTCGCTAAAAATCCAATCCTCAAAAGGCCGGTGATTCATGGCGTGTCCTTTCTACCACTAACGCAGGCGACGGCGCATTCGCCCATTCTTGGACCAGTTCGCGCCGGGCGCGATGCAAACGGCTCTTTACTGCGCTCAAGGTCAGCGAGAGAGCCTGGGAAATTTCTTCATAGGAAAAATCGTACCAATAATACATAACCACCGCCGCCCGATCCTGCGGGCTGAGCGTATCCAAGAGGCGCTGGATGCGCCGCTGTTCCTCACCGCGGCTGAGGGCGGCCTCAGGACCCGGCTCGCCGTCTGGCAAATCGGGGTAGGGTAACTCCTCCACCGAGACGATCGTCATCCTGCGCTTGCGGATCTGGTCGATGCAATAATGCGCAGCGATGGACAACAGCCAGGTTGGAAAAGGGCGGCTGTTATCATAGCGGCGAAGGTTCTTATACGCACGCAAGAAAGTCTCCTGAGCTGCGTCCTCAGCGTCGTTAGCATCGTTGAGCATGCGGTAACACAGGTTGTAAACCGGTTTTTGGTATGCCTCGATCAGGCTGCCAAAAGCCTCAGGATCGCCTTTTTGCGCCCGGATGAGCCACGTGGACTCGTTGTCTTGCACAGCGTTGCTCCTATCCGTAGCGCGCTAGCACTGCGCTTCGCGCCGGTCTGATGATATATACGCACTTCCTGGAGCCAGGTTGCAAACCTGGAAGCAAGGAGGAATGGGAGAGCAGTGATCTCCCTGAGGGGAAACCACCCGCTTCACTTTGACTCTTCAACAAGGTGGATGCCCGCCAGCTCCTCGATCACCCCGACGACCGCCGAGTTGTCCAGGTCGGCCATGCCCATCTGCAACATAGCGTTGAACATCTGGCTGTGCAGCGCCGCGGCGGGCAAGGGGATGCCGTATTCTCGCGCCGTTTCCAGGACAATCGAGAGATCCTTGGCCTGCATGTACGCCTTGAAGCCCGGATGACGGTTGCCGGCGAACAGGCGCGGTGGCTTGACATCCAGCGTCCAACACTGCGCCGCGCCGCCGCGGATGGCTTCTACCACCTTGCGCGGATCGGCGCCAGCCTTCTGGGCGAAGACCAGCAGTTCGGCCATCGCCACCATCTGTGCGGCGACCATCACCTGGTTGGCAGCCTTGGCGATCTGGCCGGCGCCCGCCTCCCCCACATGGGTGATGACCTTGCCCATGGCTTGAAAGACGGGCATCACCCGCGCCACGGCTTCCGCGGGACCGCCAACCATGATGGCCAGCGTGCCCTGGCGCGCGCCAATATCACCACCGCTCACCGGCGCATCCAGGCTGAAGACGCCCTTTTCGGCCAGGGCTGCAGCGATGCGCCGCGCTGCGGCTGGCTTGATCGTGGAGTTATCCACTACAATCGTCCCCGGGCGCGCCCCCTCGATCACACCCCCAGGCCCCAACACCACCTGCTCCACATCCGGTGTATCCGGCAGATTGGTGAAAACCACGTCGACCTTGACCGCCGTCTCGGCCGGTGAGTTGGCACGAACGGCGCCCTCCGCCACCAACTCCGCCACTGCCGCCTGACTGCGATTGTGCACCACCAACGGGAAGCCGGCGCGCAGGATGTTGCGCGCAATCGATTTACCCATCAAACCCAAGCCAATGTAACCAACGTTAATCTGGTCAGTCATCTTCTCTCCTTATTCATAAAGTAGAATTTTCCAAATTCACGGCAGCTCACGCCGTACCACCACGCCTGACGAGCTCTGGCCCCCCGGCAGTGTCACGAACCTCCCACCCAAGGGCTTCGATTTGTTCTCGCAAGCGGTCGGCTTCGCCCCAAGCGCCCTGCCGTCGCGCCGCCGAGCGAGCGACCACTAAAGACATCACTTCCGGCGGCGGGGGCGTGGGTATATCACTGGCCGGCGCGGCTGCTTGCAGGGCGCGCTGCCAGGTTGTGGGTGAGAGGCCTTCCTCCGGCAAAGGGCAGCGATAGGGCCCCAACGCGCCAAGGGAGAAGGTCGCCCCGCTGGGATAGCGGCTGCCGGCTGCCTGGCGGTTCACCGCACCCGCATCGCTTTCGCCGCTGGGCAGCAGGACTACACCGCCCTTCCCGGCCACCTGGCAGATTTCCGCCTGCAGGTCAATGAGCAGCGCAGTCTTCTCCTCCACCCCGACGATGGTCATGCCCGCAGGCAGGCGTGCAGCCAGTCCCTCGAAGCGCTCGACGCCCATGAAGCAGCGGCTGGTGTCCAATGATTCGCCGCCATCCTGGTTGTTCCAGTGCGGGATGAACACCAGTGGCAGGCCAAAGGGCTGGAAGAAATCCAAACCCGCTTTCCAGTTGGGCTCTTCGCCCACCTTGAAAATCTCGTAAACCGGCAGTGCATAGGCGCCGATGGCTATCAGCGCCGCGCTGGCGAAGACCAGGCAACCTCCCAGGCGGTGACGCGCAACCAGGTACTCCCAGGCCAGCGAGTGGCGTAGCTGGCGCACCGCATAGGACGGGCTCCCCGGGCCCATGAAGATCATGTCTGCGCGTAGCAACGGTGCGACGATCCCTTCCGCATCCGGGGAGAAAGGCGTGCCGCGCTTGCGGGCGGGGATCACCTGCACCCGCGGCGAGGGGTTTTGAAAACGCTGGCCAAGGAAATCGGCCACCCGCCCGGCGACCTGGGCTGAATTGAGCTCAAAACCGGCGGGTGTCTCCAAGACCGCCACTCGCGGTGAGGGGGGCATGCGCCGGAAGAGCAGGTCGAAGATCTTGCGCCCGCTGGCTGAGGTCTCACCGGAGCCGAACAGAGCGATTATCCCCGGTTGTGGCGCGCCTGCAGCATCAAGATTGGATTTCTCGATCAAAGGACACGTCCCTCGTGCAGCATTCCTATCCCTGGTAACGCTTGCGGATGTTGGGAATCAGGTAGTCGGAGAAGGAGCGCTCCAGGTCATATTCAGGGCTCCAGCCCCAATCCCGGCGGGCGTCGTGGTCGTTCATATCCGCCGGCCAGCTATCCACAATCCCCTGGCGTTTGTGATCCGGCTGGAAGGTTATCTGCGCCTTGGGGAAATACTTCAGCACCCACTGGCGGAATTCCCCCGCCGAGAGGCTGTAGCTGGTGACGTTGTAAACCCGGCGGGTCAGGTCCTCGCGCCGCGCCCCGGCCAGCTTCAAGAGGGCGTTGATTGCATCCGGCATGGCCATGAAGGGGATGCGTGTGTCCTCGCGCACGAAACAGGCGTAGGGCTCGTTTTTCGCCGCAGCGTGGAGCATCTCCGGGCCGTAATCGCTCGTCCCTCCGCTGGGCATAGAAAAAGCAGATATCAACCCGGGAAAACGGACGGAGCGAAAATCCAGCATCACCGGGCGCTCTGCCGCCAGTTGGCGGTAGTAATCACTGAAGTAGACCCCCAACATCTCGCAATACAGCTTGTTGGAGCCGTACATCGTGCGTGGGTAATTCCACTCCCACTCTCGCACCTGGGGAAAGGATTCCTTGATCTTGAGTGTAGGCATGCCATACGCCGCCACCGAGCTGGGGAAGATGAACAACACAGGAGAGCCTCGCCACTCGGATTGTTCCGCGGCCAACTGCAACAATCCCAGTGTGCCTTCCACGTTCACTCGGTGAGCTGTTTCGGGGGAGAATTCCGCCCGGGTAGAGAGCAATGCCGCCAGGTGATAGATAGCTTCGACTTCATACTCGCTCACCAGGCGCTCCAGCAAGGCTTTGTCGCAGATGTCGCCCTGAATGTGGGTCGCCTTCCCGATGAACTCCTCATCCAAGGGGCGGATATCCAGTGTGACCAGGTTTTGCACCCCCCGCTTGAGCAGGCTGTAGATCAGAGCCATGCCAATCTCACCGGAAGCACCAGTGATCAAGATGATCCTTTTTCGCATCAAAATCTCCTTCTCGTTTCCATTGGGATAGAATGTGCTAGAATGATAGCGAGGAAGCTGAAAACATTTCTACGCCCGACCCCAGATGCCTCCTTAATTTTACATCAGATAGGCTCTGATGACTTCCGCACTCGCTCACCAACCTGGAGTTTTCCATGCCACTCGATATTGTCGTCGGAACGCAATGGGGGGATGAAGGTAAGGGTCGCGTCGTTGACCTGCTCTCGGCCGGGGTGGATTTCGTAGCTCGATTCAACGGCGGAGACAACGCCGGGCACACGGTGACCGTCGGCGATAAGACTTTCAAGCTGCACCTGGTCCCCTCCGGAATCATCCACCCGCACACCATCGGTGCGATCGGCAACGGCGTGGTGGTCAACCCGGCTATCCTGCTGCAGGAGATGGAGATGCTGCGCGCCGCAGGGGTGACGGTCTCTCCCGCGCGCCTGGTAATCTCTCACGCAGCGCACCTGATCACCCCCGGGCACATCGCCCTGGATAAAGCCTTAGAAGGTCAGCGCGGCCAGGGCAAGATCGGCACCACCTTGCGCGGCATCGGTCCTGCCTACACCGAAAAGGTGGCGCGCAGCGGCTTGCGCGCCGGCGGCATGCTGCAACCGGAACGCTTCGGTCAGGCGATGCGCCAGCACATCGAGCGGGTCAATCATACCCTGCGCCATCTGTACCAGGCTGAGCCCCTGGACAGCGAGCGCATCGCCCAGGAGTTTACCGAATACGCCCACCTGCTCAAGGGGTACATCGGCGACGTCTCGCTCCTGCTTACCCACGCCATGAACCGAGGCCAGCGCGTCCTGGCGGAGGGCGCACAAGGGACGCTGCTCGACCTGGACCACGGCACCTACCCATTCGTCACCAGCTCGAACCCGACCACGCCCGGGGCGTTGCTCGGCCTCGGACTGGGGGTAAACTGGGTCGAACGCGTCATCGGCGTCACCAAGGCGTTTCAAACCAGAGTGGGCGAAGGCCCCTTCCCTAGCGAGCTGAATGGCGACGAAGCCGCCCGGCTGCGCGGCACTGGCGACAAACCCTGGGATGAATTCGGCGTGACCACCGGCCGGCCGCGCCGGGTGGGCTGGTTGGACAGCGTATTGTTACGCTACGCGGCGCGGGTCAACGGGCTGACCGAGCTGGTGGTGACCAAGCTCGACGTGCTCAGCGGCCTGGCCGCGCTCAAGATTTGTGTGGCCTACCGCGCCGACGGTCAGGAATTGCGCGAGCTGCCCTTCGGCCCCGCTGAGCTAGGCCAATTCGAGCCAATCTACCTCGAGCTGCCTGGCTGGTCGCAGGACGTGATGGACGTGCGCCGTTGGGAAGACCTGCCCGAGCAAGCCCGTGCGTACGTCCTCCAGGTTGAGGATTTGTGCGCCGTGCCGGTGCGCATGGTCTCCGTAGGTCCCGAGCGCGATCAGGTGATCGAAATCGGATAGCATACCCGCACTTGGGCGATCGCATGGACTCACGACCTGTCTCCACCCGCAAGCGAGGCGCCTGGCACTGGTCGGACCTGGCGCTCCTGGGGGTGTCGCTGCTCGCTGCCTACGCCCTGCAAGCCTGCGCGGTGCTGGCGGGTAGCGAGATCGTGTACGCCACCGATACGCCGTTACCTCCCACCCCAACGACTACACCGACCATCGTGTGGTTCCCGCCGACGGCCACCACCGCCCCCTTCCCCACCCCGCTCATCACCCCCACGGTCGCGGTGCAAACACCAACGGGGAATATATTGTTCCGCGACCGGTTCGACGACCCAACCGCCTGGTCCCTGGGCGCCTCGGATACGAGCAGTGCCGCCCTCTCAGACCAGGAGCTCACCCTGGCACTGAACCAGCCGGGGGGATACATCTTCAGCCTGCGCAAGGAACCCATCTTGAGTGATTTCTACCTGGAAATCACCGCCTCTCCCAGCATCTGCCAGGGGAGCGACGAGTATGGAGTGCTCTTTCGCGTCTCACCGGCGTTGGAGTTCTACCGCTTCTCATTGTCCTGTGATGGCTATCTGCGCCTGGATCGCTTCATTAACGGCCACGCCTCCTCGCCGTACCCGCGCACCATCAGCGGCGCGGTGCCCCCCGGCGCACCCAGCCTCTCGCGCATCGCCATATCGGTCGAGGGTAAGGAAATGATCTTCTTCGTCAACGACCTTTACCAATTCACTGTGAGCGATCCCACCCTGACCAGTGGCACCTTGGGAGTGTTTGCCCGCTCCGGTGGCGAAAACGCGGTGACGGTGAGTTTTTCGGACCTCGTGGTGCGCCAGGTCTTGCATTAACAATATGCCCAAACGCCCATTTCGCAACCGGTTGAACGACCTGGCGCCCAAGGAATGGCTGAAGTTCCAGAAATCATGGTTTATTCACAATCCACCGCCCAGGCGCAAGGAGCTGCTGCGCCATCCGGCGAAATTTCCCGAGACCCTCGCCCAGGAGTTCATCGAATTCTTCACCAAGCGCGGCCAAACCGTCCTGGATCCGATGGCGGGAACGGGTAGCACGCTGGTGGCTGCGCTGCGCTCTGGCCGGCATGCTTACGGCATCGAGCTGAACCCGGAGTATGCCCGCCTGGGTCGCCAGGTGATCGCCGACGAGCGGCGCACACGGGACGCCTCACAGCCCAGCCTGGCTTGTGAGCTGATCCAGGGGGACGCAAGCCAATTTGCAGCCCTCGCTGAAGCCCATGCCCTGCCCCTCTTCGATTACGTGCTCACCTCACCGCCTTATTGGAACATGCTGCACGCTGCCGGCGCCAAAAACCAGCGCAAGCGCATGGCTGACCCCAGGCTGGACGTGGTCTACTCCGACGATCCTCACGACCTGGGCAACATCGCCGATTACGAGGCATTCCTAACTGCCCTCTCCGCCATCTACGCCTCGCTGAAACCCCATCTGCGCCCCGGCGCCTACCTGACCATCATCGTCAAGAACGTGAAGAAGAAAGGCGCCATCTTTCCCCTTGCCTGGGACCTCTCCTCCCGCCTGCGCAGCCATTACGTCCTGAAGGACGAAAAAATCTGGGCGCAGGATAACCAGCGCCTGGCGCCCTACGGCCTGGGAAACGCCTGGGTCAGCAATACCTTCCACCATTATTGTCTCCAGTTCCGTAATGAGGCACCAGAGCCGAAAAGCCACGGGGCATGATCGCAGCATCCGACCTGATCTGCATTCCCTACAGCAGCGAGCTCACCCGGGCGGGGTTACACGTCGCCTGCCAACGCCTGCCGGACATGCAGCGGCGACCCGGTGAATCGACGCATGCCTGGCTGCGCCAGGCAGTCATGCAAGCCAGCGCCGAGGTAATCCTCCGACGGTACCTGCACCAGCACGGCGTGGCATTCCAGGTGCTACCCAAGAACCCATTCAGCCGGCCGGCCGAATACGAGGTGGTGATCGCCGGGCGGCGTTGCGCCCTGCTGATGGAGACAATCACGCGCCGCGAGGAAATAATCCAAGCCCAGACGGAGGCAAGCCACTTGCTGGGGCGGGAATTGACCTTCGCCTCCGAGCGCTTCGCCCTCGAGCAGCGCTGCGACGCCGACCTGTATCTCTTCGCCATTGCCACCGCGCAGATCATGCTGCGCCGCGCCGATGCACCGCGCGCCGGGCAGACGGCGTTCTGGATTTACGCCTTCCCTGAACGCTGGAGGCGACCGCAACGCTGGGCTTCGCTTGGCGCTCTCGCCTTTACCACCCGCATGACCCACCCCCCCGAGCTCGTCCTGGGAGGCCTTGGCTCTGAGAGGAGTTTCCAGAACGAGAGCCTAACCCTGCGCACGCAGGCGCCGGTAGTGCCGCGCCAGGAGTACCTCGCCCTGACCTACCTGCACGCCGCCCGGCCGCCAGCGCAAGAAATCGAAATCTCGTCCTCGCGATTCAGCCGCCCGCTGGTGGTAGCCCCTGCACAATGGGGCAACATCTGGATTTACGGCAGGCAAGTCATTCTGCTGGGCTACCTCTCCCGGCGAGAAATTCGCCTCAGCCTGCTGTCCTCCCGCCCCCGCCTGGCGCCATTCTCCGGCGATAACGCCGATACCCTGAGCATACCCGTCCACAAGCTGCATCCCTTGCTAGATTTGTTTCAGGATTTCACTCCAAGCAGGGTAAGATAATCCCAAAAGGGCACCGCGCCCCCTGATTTCCTTCCAGCTATGTGTGCGGCTTCCGCATAGTCGTATTCTCGAGCCAAATCAACACATTTTAAACAACCAGTTTGGTCGTTTCCACTATAATTCGCACTGGATAAGGCAAAAGGATCCAGCACTTTAACAACCGAATAGATTGTAATAGCACAAGTTTGAACCAAAGGTGCCAGCATTTGCTTATGCTGGCGAGACTATGCAAAGCAAGATTAACGATCTCGCTGTAACGCTATCCAACGCTGGAATTCCAGGTGACCCGAATCCGCGTGCCTGCCCTCGGAGCAGTGGCGATATTGATCTCGGCATCTAGCAGTCTGGCACGTTCGACCATTCCAGCCAGCCCAAAGTGCTTATGAGCAAGCAAATCCTCCAGTTCCAGCCCTTGCCCCATGTCAAAGCCGATCCCATCATCTTCGATGCTTAGGTCCACTTCCTGAGCGCCAAGCTGCCCAGAAATAGAGATTCTCCTGGCTTGCCCGTGCCGCAAGGCATTCTCGCAAGCCTCCTGCACAATGCGAAACAGGTGCTGCTCAATATTCTGGGGATAGCTCACCTCATCTGCCTGGACATTCACCACTACACTCACCGTGTCCCCACTTCGCTCCATCAGGTTGTCGGCCAGAGCTTCCAGGGCAGGCTTTAAGCCATAGTTGAGCATGGGCGGCCGCAAGTCGCTGACGATCTCTCGCAGTCGTTGGGTAAACCGATCGTAAGCCTCCTGGAAGCCTGGCGAGAGGGAGGAAGAGTCAAGGTTCATAAGCATGGCTGCTGCCTGGTTGAGGACGCTATCATGCAGGTCGAGAGCCAGACGGAAACGCTCCTGCTCGTAGCGGTTGATGTTTGCCTGATACAACGCCCTGAGACGCTCGGTTTGAAGAATGTTGCTCAATGCGATGGCGGTCTGGTCGGCAAGGCTGCGTAGGATAGGAAGCTCGGCCTGGGAATAAACGTCGTCTGGGTCACGGCGGCCGAACAGCCACAAGCCAATGATCCCCTCTCCGATCCTGAGCGGGATCACCAATCGCACCCACGGCCAGGATGGATCGCTATCCGAAAGATGAGGAAAGCAATATTTACCCATCTGAGCCATGAGGGGGGAAAGACCCGGCCCAACAGGGATGTCTTCCGCTATAGCCCCAGTGGCGAGAAGCACCTTCGTAGAATTGCCGTCGAATTGCAGGAAGACAAACTGGCGTACCAGCAGGCTGGGCAGGACCTCGTCTCTGAGCAACTGCACCAGACCGGAGAGGGAGGAGCTGGTGGTAATACGCGCAGAATAGACCTCCAGCAAGTTCTCAGGCGACAACCGAATCCCCAGCCAGCGGCGCTCCATAAAATTCTGGAAAAGGGGGAAGCCAAAGACGGTTATGAGGATAACCAGCAGGCCCCCCGTAATCTCGAGCACCATTGTCCCCTCGGGCGACTGAATCCGCGTGGTGGTCACCACAACCAGCGGCACCATCAACGTACCAAGCAGGATAAGGAATAAGTAGAGCGAGATCAGCCGATTGAGACGTAATTCAAACTCGCCCAACTGGCGGCGGTAGGTGGCATACAGATAGCCGAATGGAATGAGAGGAAAACTCAGCAGGCCCAGGCTGGACACTCCCGGAGGGATGGAGACGATGCCGCTTGCAAGGCCAATACCGATCGAGGGAATCAGCGCCAGGAATACAGCCACCAGCAGAAATCGCAAGTCTCGGCGCACCTCGGGTTGGCGCACGGCATGGGCAATCAGCAAGATCAGACTGCCAAGAAGCGCCACGATGAATCCCAGGTAGTAAAGGCCCTTAGGCAGAAGTTGTAATCCCTGAGCGATGACCAGCACCAGGGCAATGGCATAGATGCCACCCACCAATAGAAGAGGCAGTTTCCCCAG
>JAQUAE010000386.1 GCA_028687395.1 Anaerolineales bacterium
CCGATCAGGCGGGCGGTCATCCCTCCCAGCAGCGGCCAGAGCGGAGGGTGCTGGCTGGCTGGCGTGTTCAGGGTCAGGTAGGGCACGTTGGGGCTGTAATCGTACTTCATGGGGTATTCCCAGCGGCCATACAGGGCGAACTGGCGGGCGGTGAGTGCGAACAGATTGATGTCGCCGTACAGGCGGCGGTTCCACTGGTAACTGGCCAGCCGCAGGCAGATGCCCGCCAGAATCAGCCCAATTGAAAGGGCGAGGGTGGTACGTCTGGATAGGCACATGGTGGCTGTGGTGTTTCGCCTCGGGAGGTATGTTTAGCTGATCCGTGCACAAAGATAACACTTTCATAACCTCCGCGCAAGGAATCCGTTACTGCAGAATGGCTCTGGTTGTATGGATAATCGGGAAGGCGCCGTTCCCCCAGACACGCCTCAGCCCGGGTTTCTGCCGCCTGCCGGCGCCCCTGTACACCCCCAGCCCAGGTGGTGTAGACTCAGCAAGGAGGTGCAGAATGCTGTATTGGCTTGGGCGCGGCCTTCGCCAAGTTTATCGTTGGGCGACCTACCGTCTCTATGCTGAGTTTGCCTGGGCGTACGACCTGGTGAGCTGGGTGGTGAGCCTGGGGGCCTGGTCGCGCTGGCGCTTGCTGGCGCTGGACTACGTTCCAGGCGGGCGTGTATTGGAAGTGGGCTTCGGGACGGGCGAGCTGCTGGTCGAGATGGCGAGCCGCGGTTGGCCAGTGGTTGGTCTGGACGCTTCGCCAGCCATGCAGCGCATCGCTGGCCGCAAGCTGCGCCGCCGCGGCCTGCATGCCGGGCGGGTGTGCGCCCTGGCCCAGGCGATGCCCTTTCCCGGCGGCTGCTTCGACGCCATCCTGTCCACCTTTCCAGCGGAGTACATCCTGGAAGGCGAAACGCTCGCCGAGTTCGCTCGCCTCCTGTGCCTCCCCGTGGAGAAGGCGGGTGGGGGAAGCGGAAGGGTGGTCATCGTCGGTCTGTTCGTGGAGCCAGCCCTGCGACGGGAGGCTGCGACCAGCGCACCGATTGCAGGCTTCTTGCACTCCTTTCTGCAACGCGCACAGGCCGCCGGGCTGCAGCCAAAGCTGCTCTACCGGCGCGTCGGTTGGGCGCGCCTGCCGGTGCTCCTCCTGGAGATCGCTGAGTGAGACCGGCGCGCATCTTGTGTTTCCGTTAAGTGCCAATTAACCTCTCTTCATATGGCGACACCTTTGTTGCCCCCATCCGTTAACCTTAATATAGATAGTAGTTACGCAGTTGAGCGTGATCCTCCCCCCAACTGCGTAAGTCCTAATAGACACATGCACCTTGGAAGGGTAATGTCTGAATTGGAGATACCTGAGAAGATCGCACAAGCTCAGCAAGGCGATTCCATCGCCCTCAGCGATCTGTACCAACGCTACCATGCCGGCGTGTACCGCTACCTGTTCTATCGCGTTGGCGACCTGCACGCCGCAGAAGACCTGGCCTCGGAGGTCTTTGTGCGCATGATCGCCTCGCTGGAAGGTTACCGGCCACTGAATGGCTCTTTCGAAGCCTGGTTGTACCAGATCGCCCGCAATCTAGCGATCGACCACCTTCGTAAGATGAGCCTGCGGGATCACCGGGCTCTGGAGGAGGAAATGGTTGCAGAACAGGACGACGTATCCAAAACGGTCGAGAGCCGCCTGACCAGCGATGTCCTGGCCCGCGCCCTGCGCAAATTGAACGATACCCAGCGCGATGTCATCGTGCTGCGCTTTGTCAACTGCCTGAGCGTTGTCCAGGTAGCGCATACCCTTCACAAGAGCGAGGATTCGATCAAGAGCCTGCAGCGACGCGGGTTGGAATCCTTGCGCAAGATTTTGAAGGAATGGGAGATTTCTTATGTCTGACTTCGACCAGTTGTTACAGAAACAATTAGAGGCGCTTGAAGCGGGCGCGCCGCTTGAGCAGGTGTTGCGTGAGCTGCCTGCGGAAGCCCGCGGCCTGGCGCCGCTCATCCGCCTGGCTTCCACGGTGCGCAGCATGCCCCACCCCCAGCCTCGGACGGCGGCGCTGCCTGCCATCCAGAAGCGCGCGGCCTCCGAGGTAGCCACCCGCCCGATCCGGCCGCGCCTGCGCTTCGACTGGACCTGGAAGCGCCTGGCGCTGGTTGGGGGCGCGGCGGGCGCAGCGTTGGTGCTCCTGGTGGCGGTGATCTCCCTGCTCGGCCTGAACCTGTGGTTCGGTGGGGCGACCTCGGCTCGCGCCGCTACCTTGATGGACGTCATCGGGCAGGTGGAAGTCGCTTCGAGCGCCGCCGCCCAGGATTGGAAGCCGGTCAGCGATGGCGACACCGTCAGCGCCGGGCAGGTCATCCGCACCGCTGCGGATGGCAGCGCTACCCTGGTCTTTTACGAAGGCAGCCGCGCTGAGCTCAATCCCAACACCGTGCTTGTCCTCGAGGCGGTCTCTGGGGGCTGGGGAAAGGCGCTCAAGGTGGTCCTGCAGCAGCGCAGCGGAGAGACGTATCACAGCGTCGTTCCCCTGCGCGGCAAAGCTAGCCGCT
>JAQUAE010000387.1 GCA_028687395.1 Anaerolineales bacterium
GGCTTGTTGAAGCGCTTCATCAAGCCCGGGGGATATGAGCTCAGGCGGGCCGCTATGCCACAAGCGGGCTATCACACCATCCCCTTGATGTCGACGGAGAGCATGCAGATCGTCCTGGATCGTCCTGAGCTGCACCGCTTCGAAAAATTGAAGGGGATCGCGGGTTGGTGGGGCGCGCAACAGAACCTGCGCGTGTGTATCAATCCGGTCAAGAATGAGGACGGCTCAGCCTGCTATCGGTGCGCCAAGTGCTTGAATACGCTCACTTTCCTCGAGCTGCTGGGCGTGCGCCACGAGTTTGCCAATTTTCCCCGACCGTTCAGCTTGAGGCTCTTCCTGCGCTTCTGCCTGGCGACCAACGATTATCCCTCCTATTACCCTGACAACCCCAAGTACTACAGGCAGTATGGGCGCATCGACCTGGCCCTGCTGTATTTCCTGCTTTATCTCCCACTTTCGCTCAAACCCACCCTGCGCAAGCTGGTGGTCAAATGGCTCCGACCGGATTGGTTGTATCGCCTGGAACGGCGCGTCTATCGCCAGCACGTGGCGCCTGAGGAGAAGAAAGCCCATTAGTGTAGGTGGTTGCGGTGCAGACGTGACCAGCGACCAGCGCAGGGTTGCCCCACTTGCCGGTATTGGCAAGGCCCCCTCACAAACACAAGCGCCCCATCTCCTGCGGGGCGCAGTCATCTGGTGACCCGTACAGGACTCGAACCTGTAACCAACTGATTAAGAGTCAGCTGCTCTACCGTATTGAGCTAACGGGCCGTGCGGGGGAATTATACCGCGAAGGGCTTACCTGTCAACGCAATTATGCTCCCCCCACCCTCCGGAGAGCCGTTTCCCCGCCTTTCCAGGCTGTTAGCCGATAACGAAATTGTCATGAACGGGTAGCCATTATCGGCTTTATAATGTCCTGCGTGGAAGATCAGATCACCATCACCTCGATACCCGGCTTGCGCGTGGGGCACGCCCAGGACATGCAGGCGCTCACCGGCTGCACGGTGGTGCTGTGCGAGGGTGGCGCGGTGGGCGGCATCGACCAGCGCGGCGGCGCTCCCGGGACGCGCGAGACCGACGCCCTGCACCCCATGCACGTGGTCGAGCAGGTGCACGCCGTGGTGCTGGCGGGCGGCTCGGCCTTCGGCTTGGACGCGGCGGGCGGCGTGATGCGCTACCTGGAAGAGCGCGGGGTGGGCTTCGAGACGCGCCACGCCCGCGTGCCGATCGTCCCGGCTGCCATCCTGTACGACTTGGGGCTCGGTCGCTCCGACGTGCGCCCCGACGACGCCATGGGTTACCAGGCTTGCTTGAACGCCAGCTCCGACCCTCCCGCGGAGGGCAATGCCGGGGTCGGCGCCGGCGCCAGCGTGGGAAAAATCCTCGGCCTCGACCGGGCAATGAAATCCGGCGTAGGCTGCGCAGGCATGCAGACGGGCGATGGCTTGATCGTGGCCGCGCTCATGGCAGTCAACGCCTTTGGCGACGTGATCGACCCGCAAACCAACCGCATCCTGGCTGGCGCCCGCCAGGTCCAAGGCAGCGCGCCAGGTTCAGGCGCTGGCCTCTTCGCCGACGCCCTGGAGGTGATGAAATCCCGGCCTGGCCGGGCACCCCTCGGCTTCGCCCCGCCGCCCAACACGGTGATCGGCGTGGTCGCCAGCAACGCCCACCTGACCAAAGAGCAGGCCAACAAGGTGGCTCAGATGGCGCAAGACGGGTTGGCGCGCTGCATCCGCCCGGCGCACACCATGTTGGACGGCGACACGATCTTCGCCCTGGCCACCGGCGAGGTGCAGGCGGACGTCAATCGCGTCGGAGCCTTTGCCGCGGAAATGGTCGCCCAGGCCATCCTGCGCGCCGTGCGCCTCGCGCAACCGGTTTCGGGATTGCCGTCATATTCATCCCTTAATTCGGTATAATTAATGAAATTGGGGGGTTCTCACCAACTGCGTAAGTCCTATAATATATAATCATGGTCGGTGTCACAATATTAAATGCAAAAAGAGATCATCTTAGTCGTTGAAGATAACCATGTGCTCAGGGAGGGGTTGCGCGATATCCTGAGCTTCGAGGGTTACACGATACTGGCCGCGGCCAATGGCGTGGAAGCCCTGGAACAGATGGCCACCATCACGCCAGAACTGATCCTTTCGGATATCTCCATGCCGGAAATGAACGGCTACGAGTTCTTCAAGGCTGTGCGCACCCGGCCGGAGTGGGTCACCATCCCCTTCCTCTTCCTGACCGCCCGCGGCGAGAAAGAGGACATCTTGAGCGGCAAGAACCTGGGCGCCGAGGATTACCTGGTCAAGCCGGTCTCACGGGAGGAATTACTCACCGCCATTCGCACCCGCCTGGGCCGTGTGCGTGAGATCATGGTCGCCCAGCTCAGCCAGGCTTACGAAGCCAGCCTGACCGTGCTGGCCAACGCCATCGACGTGCGCGATCCCTACACGCGCGGCCACGTCGAGCGGGTCACCGCCTATGCGCAGGAGCTGGCAGTGCAGCTCGGCTGGCAGGGGCGCATGCTGGAGCA
>JAQUAE010000040.1:0-3358 GCA_028687395.1 Anaerolineales bacterium
CTGGTCACCCTGCTCGGATTCCGCAACCAGCTCGTCGTCCTGGTCAACTGGATGTGGAACTACTTCACCTACGACCGCTCGGTGCGCATCATCCTCGACCAGGAGCGCCGCTCCCCGCCGCCAGCCCGGCAGGAATGATTCTGCCGGGAAGCGCAGCCTCGACCGGGTGGCGGAGGCGCTTCTAGCCCAGAGTCCCGGCCTGGACGCTCCCGCCGCCTCCAGCCTGACCCTCCGTGGTGAAAGCGCCCTGCCCCTCCCCCAGGCGCCGGGTCAGGAGCTGAACCGCACGCATCCTCTTCGCGTCCACGCCGGCCGGGTGTGCCGCTTCAGCTTCTCCTCCGCCGACGAATCCCTGGGACAGGTCTACCAGGACATGGGAGCCCTCTACGCTGCGGCCGTCGCTTCCTCCCCTGAGACTTCATAACGGAGTAAAAGAGGCCGGCAGTGCCTTCGCTTCCCCTAGCATCGGCGCGCTGCCGGCCACTTTTTTGCTAACCTATCTGCTACACCATCGTTTCCAACGTCGCCCGCCGGTCACCGTAATTAGCGTCCGATAGCAGCGGCAAGCACTCTCCCAGATTTCGCTTCTGTTGCAGTAAAGCCGCCGCAAAAGCCATGCAGGTAGCTTCCCCGCACTGCTGACAGTTGGTTTGGGGTAACAGGCTCCAGATATCCAACCACTGTGGGGCTTTCTGACGAACGGTCACCGGTCGTAATTCAGCGCGGTGTTCCCAGGTGGCATTGATGGCATCGGCCAACGCCTCGAGCAGCTCGATCCCCTCTTCGACGTTATTGACCTGCGTAATGATGACTCGCTCCGGATACAGGGTGATGAATCCCGACTGCCGGCGGAAGGTAAGCGTATTGGCCTCTGGGTTCCAGGCAATTATTCCTGGCAAGGTAGCGAGATAAGGCAGGACAGCCTCTAATCCCTGGGTGGCTCTCCCGACGATGATCAGCTTCCCTGGCTCTGCCAGGCAGGGAAGCGTTTTTAGCAGTGAAATCGCTTTCAAATAGCTCATCGCACGATGGCGTCGGCCTTCATCTGGACGATGCCCGCCCCGGGCACCTCGATCATCACCTTTCAACCGCCTTCGAGCAATTCACGCGCTTTGCCCTTGAAATGCTTCTTCAGGAAAGCCAGCGCTGCGTCCCCGTCTTCATCCACCAGAATTCGCACCATCTCGATGAGATCTTCATCTTCCAGGATCAAGTGGAGGTCCTTTTTCATCTGCATCTCCTTGCCAAGCGATCAACCGCCTGTACTCAGACCTGCCTGTCTATCGCGGCATGCAAATCGGCTCTCACAGCCCATGAGGATATGCGCCAGAGACGATTTGCCTGAGCTGTTCGATCCCAGCAGCTTCTGCCAACGGCAGAAGGAGTGTCACTTCATTCAGGCTGTGCAGCTCGTATCCTCCGCGATGATGGCATCCGGTATGTCTAACGTGTATGTGTAGAAGGCTGTGTAGGCCTCATCCTCCATTGTGAAGGAGATGGTTGAGCTGAAGACCTGTTTCGTCCAATATATTTGAAACGTAAGGATCTTGTTTACAGGAACAGTTAAATCGGTCTGCTCAACGCTGATTTTCGCTTCCTCGTATATCTTCTGGTAGGCGATTTCAACTTGCTCCTCGAGGCGAGTTTTCATATCTTTGGGTAGCGCACGTTTGTTACCAGTTTTTATTGACGTGGCTTCATCAGGGATCGTGATGTTACAGACAACCTGTGTTTTTGTAGCCAATGAATGGTGCAGCACGTCCTTACCTTCACAATTGCGTAGCTCGATCGTCTGGCCGCTATATGAGCTTTCACCCTTGACGGGCGCGGCCATCTTTACGACGGGCAGGGCCTGGGTAGCAGTGGGCGTGGCCTGGATCCCCTGGGCGGATTTGCCGCTGCATCCCACACAGATCAGGCATAGATACAGAATCAGTGTTCCTGGGGTAATCTTCTGTAACATTTGTCGTCACTCCTTTTCTGGTGAGGCATGGAGAAGGAACTCTAAGGTGTCGTAGCTGCAACTGGAGCTTTGAAGTAACGATCCCGAAGCCGGAAGGCCACGTTGACCAGCCCGATCATCACCGGCACCTCGACCAGGGGTCCGATCACGGCGGCAAAAGCCTGCCCGGAGTTGATCCCAAACACCGCTACAGCGACGGCAATCGCCAGCTCGAAGTTGTTGCTGGCAGCGGTGAAAGAAAGCGTCACGGTCTGAGGATAGCTGGCGCCAACCGTTTTGCTCATAAAGAAGCTTACCAGGAACATGGTGACGAAGTACACCAGCAGCGGGATGGCGATGCGTACGACATCCATTGGAATGGTGACGATCAGTTCACCCTTCAGGCTGAACATGACCACGATGGTGAACAGCAGGGCGATGAGCGTGATGGGGCTTATTTTGGGGATGAATTGTTTGTGATACCACTCTTTCCCTTTGGCCCGCACCAATACCAGGCGCGTCAGGAATCCGGCGATGAAGGGTATGCCCAGGTAGATGAACACGCTTTTGGCAATCTCGCCGATGGTGATGTTCACCACCCGTCCCTGCAACCCCAACCAGGTGGGCAGCACCGTGATGAAGATGTACGCATACACGCTGTAGAACAGCACCTGGAAGATGCTGTTGAAGGCTACCAGCCCCGCCGCATATTCCGTGTCGCCCTTGGCCAGCTCGTTCCACACGATCACCATGGCGATGCAGCGCGCCAGGCCGATCAAGATCAGGCCGGCCATGTACTCGGGGTAACCGCGCAGGAAAACTACCGCCAGGATGAACATCAGGATCGGGCCGATGATCCAGTTTTGCACCAGGGAAAGCCCGAGCACCTTCCAGTTGCGGAAGACGTCGCCCAGCTCCTCGTAGCGCACCTTGGCCAGCGGCGGGTACATCATCAGGATCAAGCCGATAGCGATGGGGATGTTGGTCGTCCCGATGGAGACTGCTTGATTGAAGCTCTCGACCGCGCTGGGGAACAGGAATCCGATTCCCACGCCGACCGCCATAGCCAGGAAGATCCATAGCGTCAGGTAGCGGTCAAGCGTGGAGAGCTGCTTCGAGACACTGCCTAAATCGTTGCTTGCCGGTGATCTTTCGATGGTTGCCATGGCTGTGAACTCCTCTTTGTGGATTGCTTGCCCTCTTGCTGACAGGGGGTTTTCACTCAGCTTCCATCGCCGCGTTAGCCAGCCAGGTGGTCACTTCAGCGGGGGTGGGGATGCGCCCCGCGCAGACCACTTTTTCGTTGATCACCAGGCCTGGGGTGGACACGACGTTGTATTCCATGATCTGGTTGTAATCCGTGACCTTGATGACTTCCGCCTGCATGCCCATCGTATCAACGGTCTGGCGGGCTAT